>CAZXPU010000047.1:1459-37053 GCA_964642905.1 uncultured Prosthecobacter sp. | reverse complement strand
CTTGATCCACAGCGAGCGCTGCGACTCCTTCAGGCTGCCGGCGCTCAGATAACGCTGCACGGAGACCTGGTCGGTGGACATCTGCACGAGATGCAGAAAGGCGCCCGCGATCAGCACGGCGCCGAGGTTGATGCGGTCGGACAGGGCGAACGACAGCTTCAGGTCCATGCGGCCGTCCGCCACCACGGTGTCCCACATGCCGGAGAGCCCGCCCGGGATCTTGCCCAGCGCCACCAGCACGATCAGGAGCTGCCCGCCAAACAGCACGACCAGCTGCATCACATCCGTCCAGATCACCGCACGCATGCCGCCGAGCGCCGTGTAGAGCGTTGTCAGCGTGCCCGTGGCCAGGATCGTGATCCACAGCGGCAGGCCGGTGACCTTCTCCAGCGCCAGCGCCGGCGCGTAGGTCGCCGCGGCCAGCCAGAGCGACACGCGGAAGATGAAAAGGCCCGAGGCCAGCAGCCGCGTGGAGAGAGAGAAACGTTCCTCCAAAATTTGGTAGGCCGTGAAGTACCTCGACTGGTAGAACTTCGGCAGCATGAACAGCGTCGTGAACGGCGTGGCGATGAAGAAGGCCAGCACCACGTAGGCGAAGGCAAAACCGTTTCTGTAGACGTCCGCAGGACCGGCCAGGTAGCTGATGCCGGAGAACAGCGCCGCCAGGATCGACATCGCCACCAGGATGCTGTTCATGCCGCGGCCGGCCAGGAAGTAGTCGCCCAGCGACTTCGAGCCGCGAGCGGAGAGCAGCCCCACCCCGACGGAGGCCGCGAGGTAAACGCCGAAGATCGTGTAGTCGAGCCAGGAGAAGTGCGTCATCGGCGGAAGGTTGGAGGCAGGGGTTATTTGGCCGTGTAGCCGCCGTCCACGGGCAGGTTCACGCCGGTGATGTAGCGGGAGGCGTCACTGAGCAGGAAGATCACCGCGCCGCCGAGGTCCGTCTCGTCCGCCATGCGGCCCAGCATCGTGTGCTCGCAGTAGCGCTGAAGAAACGGCTCCGGCTGGTTGTTGAAGAAGCCGCCGGGCGCCAGGCAGTTCACGCGCACGCTCGAAGGACCGTACAGCGCCGCATAAAAGCGCGTCAGGTTTTCCATGCCGCCCTTGTGGAAGAAATAATCCGGCGGCAGGTCGCCCATGCCGGTCCCCTGATAAAGCTCATAACTGGGGCCGATCATGCCCTGGATGCTGCCAATGTTGACGATGCTGCCACGCCCGGCCTCGGCCATCTTCCGGCCGAAGTGCCGGTGCATCAGCATGACGCCGGTCGCATTTACCTTCATGGATTCGGCAAACTGCTCCGCGGCGCCGTTCGTGCCCTTCATGGGCCTCAACACGGCGTTGTTCACCAGGCCGTCGAGGGCGCCGAACTTTTCATGAACCCGTTCCGCCAGCGCCACAACGGAGGCTTCATCGCCCTGGTCGAGCTGCTCGGCGATGACTGTGCGGCCGAGCGCCGTTTCCTCATCGGCCACCTTCTGCAGCTTTGTCACGTCACGCGCCGCCAGGATCAGCCGGGCGCCTGTCGCCGCGAGCATCGCCGCCAGCCCGCGTCCGTACAACCCCGCCCCCCCCGTGAGAAGCAGGGTGCGGCCTTGAAGGGAGAAGAGATCGGTGGTCATGGCGTTACTTGGACTTGTAGATCGAGTCACTGGAGGCGGCCGCCCCCGCCCCGGCGAAGTCGCCGACAAGCTTGTGGAAGCCGTTGCCCAGCTCCAGCACATCCGCGCCCAGGGTGAAGACACGCGTGCCTTCGGCGATGACCTCCTCCTTCTGGCCGTACAGCGAGGCGACGGCCGGATATTTGCCGTGCTTCAGCGCCGCGGCGGCCACCTTCTTGCGGGCGGCGACCACCTCGGGATGAGTGGCCTGGCCGAGCTTGCCGATGCGATGGCTGAAGTCACCCGCTCCGAACAGCAGCATGTCAAAACCGGGCACGGCGGCGATTTCGTCCACCTTTTCCAGCGCCTCGGGGCTTTCAATCTGGAGGATGATGAACTTCTCCGTGTTGCAGTGGTGCGCGTACTCCGCCAGCGGCACCTGGCAGAACAGCCCGTCCATGTTGCCCGCATCCAGGGCCTTGCTGCCGAGAGGGCGGCAGCGGACCATGTCGACCACGTTGCGCGCCTCGTCCGCGCTGGTGACATGCGGCACCATGATGCCCGTGGCGTCGCACTCGAAAGGCTTCACATACTCGCTGTAACCGCCCTTGTTGACGCGCACGATCGTGTCCATGTCGTAGAGCTTGGCCGCCCTGACCTGATGCTCCAGGTTCAGCCAGTCGTTGGGCACATGCTCGTTGCAGAGCCAGACCGCGCTCGCCCCGGCAAGGCCAGCCAGCTCGACGATGCGCGGGTCGCCGAGATTGAGCTTGAGCACGGTGCTGTTCTGGCCGGAGCGGAGTTCGCGAAGGATGCGGGAGGGGCGGAGGGATGGCATGACGGTGAGGCATTACCCAAACGATCCGCGCGGGAATGAGCAATCATCGTTTGGTGGTTCCAGGCGGGCACCACCCGCCGCTAAGGCTGTTTCGTCACCGCTTCAAAGCGCTGCACGGCCTTCCCGGATGCGACGTCCCAGACATGCAGCACGCCGTCATCACCACCGGCCGCCACCACGGCGCCGGTGCGGGATGCGGACAGGGTGTTCATGAAGGCCGTGGCGCCCGGCAGCACCTTCACCTGCGCCCCCTCGCTGCTGACCAGGCGAA
The DNA here is from genome assembly GCA_964642905.1 of uncultured Prosthecobacter sp. GTDB lineage: Bacteria > Verrucomicrobiota > Verrucomicrobiia > Verrucomicrobiales > Verrucomicrobiaceae > Prosthecobacter. Next base: position 34,343 of record CAZXPU010000047.1, on the reverse strand, counting down.
CCTTGCCGTCGCCCGAGCTGGTGGCGGTGGCATCACCACCACCCAGGTAGCGCAGCGCGCTGACCTCCTTGTCCCAGCCGTCGATGTTCCGGCGCCGGTCCCCGGCGGCCCAGTCCCAGACCTTCACCACGTTGTCCGCGCCCGAGCTGGCCAGCAGCCGTCCGTCGGCACGCCAGGAAAGGCCTAACACATGATGCGTATGACCTTCGAAAAGCTTCACCATCTTTCCGCTCGCCAGCTCCGTGACGCGCACCGCCTTGTCGGCGCCGCCTGAGGCCAGCAGCTTCCCGTCCGGGGAAAAATCCAGGGCCAGCACCGTGTCGAGGTGGCGCTCGTTGAACTGCGTCTTCAGCTTTCCAGAAGCCATGTCCCACAGGCTGATGTCACCGCTGCGCGAAGGCTCGCCGGATCCCGCCGCCAGGGTCTGGCCGTCCGGTGACAACGCCAGGGCGTTCACCCGGTCCGTGATGGGCGAGCCGTCGCTATCACCGCCAAGAACGCGTTCCAAAGTCCAGGCCGCCTTGGATGCATCGGGAATCAGCAGACCTCCGGCTGTTCCATAGGCCACGCAGCCCTCCGCCGTCGGCCAGGCGAGCTCGGTGGCGGAAAAGGTTGCGGGCAGCGCCACGGAAGCGACGGCCAAGCCTGTGACCGCCGACCAGACCTGCACCCTGGGCCCAGGGACAAGGGCGGCGACCTGGGTGCCATCCGGACAAAAGGCCAGTGCCTGGACAGCAGGCAAGGAGGCGGCGAGGGCCTTTTCCTCCGCAACCTTGGCCGAAGCCGCCGTCTCCTGGGCCTTCTGCGCGGCAACGGCAGCGGCCTTGGCCGAGGCAACGGCCTCAGCGGCCTTCGCCTGCGCCTTGGTGACCACCTGGATCTCCTCCGCAGCGTCCGCCACGGCGGTCTCGGCACGCTGCAACCCTTCCTGCGCCGTCTTCAAATCGGCGGCCGCCTTGCCCGCCTTTTCACGGGCATCCGCCTGCTTCTTGAGCAGCGCGGCGTCGGCCTTGGCAGGAGCCACCACCGCCGCCACCTGGCCGTCCACGTCCTTGAGCGCCTTGTCAGCCGCAGCCTTGCTGTCGGTCTTCGCCTGAAGGTCCTTCTTTTTTTCCTCCAGCGACTTCTTCGCCACGCCCTCGAGTTCGCCGGCCTTCTTCAGCCGTGCCTTGAGGTCGGCCTCCTCCTTCTCCGTCTTTTTGATCATTTCGTTACGCCAGGAGGTTTCGACCGTGGCGCGCGCGAGTTCATCCGCATTCGCGGCCAGCCTGCGGGCGGCCTCGATGTCACTGCTGATTTCGACCTGCACCTTGCCACTGGCGACATCCCAGATCTTGATCTTGTGATCTTCACCAGCGGTGGCCACGCGCCTTTCGTCGGCGCTCAGCACTACAGCCGACACCTTCGCCCCAGGCTTGAACTCATGCAGTTTCTTGCCGCTGGAGGATTCCAGCAGGGCCACGAAGCCAGCGGCGGCCGCCTGCATGTCCAGCTTGAGCTTGCCGGGGGAGGCGGAAGTGGGTGCCGCCACCGGCCGGGGTGTCAGCGCGGCCTGCTTCCAGATCTTGACCTCCCGGAAGCTGCCGCTGAGCAGACGCTGGCCGTCGCGGGTGAAGGCCAGCGCCGGCACGATGTCGCGGTGAGCCACGCCTGGATTCTTGTAGAGGCCCGACTTGATCAGGGCGGGATCGGTGAGCTTCGTGACCAGCGAGCCGGAGGGAACGTGATAAACCGAGACCTGATTGCCGCGTGCGGCGGCGGTGAGGCTGCCATCCGGGGAGACCGCGCTGGCGAAGATGGGTGCGAAGGCGGAGGGCAGAGGCTCCCAGGCGATCCTGCGCTCCACCTTGCCGGAGTGATGCGCGCCCTCGTCGATCCACTGCTTGAGAAGGGCCAGTTCAGCCTCGTCGAGAGGCATGGCCCCCACCTTGTTGCCCTTGGGCGGCATCTCCGAATCCCATTTTCCCGCAGCCGCCTGCCAGACCAGGCTTTTGCCTCCATCCCCAGCCACGAGGCCCTCACCGTTCTCGCCACCTTTGCGCATCAGCTCGGGGGTCTCCATGTTCAGGCCCGCCTTGGTGGTCGTCTTGTTGTGGCAGGCGACGCAGTTGTCCTTCAGGAAAGGCAGGATCTCCTTCTCATAGCTGACCGGGGCTGCCAGCGCCAGGGCGGAGACCAGGGCGCACGCAAGGGCGGGAATGACAGGGTTGAACGGCATAGCCCAACCATTACGCAGGACGAACCAATGTTTGCGCAACGTTCTCCGCCGCCCACGTCCCGTCATCATGCGGGCAGGCAGTCCTCAATCTGCGTCTCAACGCCGGCTGCCGTGCCCGTGGCCATGGCCGTGCGAGCTTGAACCGGAGCCCGGGTGATGCCCACTGCTGCTGGAAAGGGTGGCAAAGGACGGACGGGCGCCGCTGTGGGAGCCTGAGTGTGAGAAGAAGGGGTTCGCGCCCGGCGAAGGCAGAGAAGGCCTGGCGGATGGAGCCCCGTGATGGGAGCCGTGAAAGGAAGGCGTGGGCGCGATGCTCGGGAAGGACGAGGAACGATGGTGGTGGCTGCCACTGCTGCGGAAAAAGGAGCTGCCGCCGGTGGAGCAGGACCGCGAGGGTGAAACATACACCGGGCGGCTGCAGGAGGGGGCGGCATAGACCAGACGGCCGCAGCTGCCGCCATAGCCGCCACGGACATAGGTGAAGCTGGTGGAGGCCGGGAACAGGAAGGGCGATGAATAACCCCGGCCCCAGTAGCCGGAATCATAGTAACTGACGTTGGAGTAAGCCGGAGCGGCGTAGCCGACGCCGGCAACAGGCATGCCGTAGGGATCAACAACGCAGGAGGAAAGCAGGGAGCCGCCGGCGACGGCGAGCAGAAGGAGGCGAAGCTTGGTTTTCATGGTCGCCTGATGAGACAGGGCCATGCCTGCGGTTATTCAGGCTTTTTTTCAGACTTCGTCATGGAAGGCTCCGTCGCAGTGCCGGGCATGGCGCTGAACAAAAAGTAACGCGGCGAGGAAAGCAGATCTCCGACCTCCCGGGTGGCCACGCGGTGCAGGCAGTGTTCGAGCCTTTCCAGGGCGGCCGGCCAGCGGGCCAGGTGCTTTTCCAGGAAGCGTCTCAAGGAGGCGTTGGCACGCATCTCAACGGACAGTGTTCCCAGGTTCAGCAGCAGCGTGCCCAGGAAGGCCGCCAGCAGGGCCAGGAGGGCAAAGCGTCCGGGCACCCGCAGCAGGAACATGGCCCCGACGGCCAGGACGACCGCCAGCGTCGGGCCGTAGCGCGTCCAGCGGATGACCATGAGACGCCATTTGAATTCATGGAGGGCCTCCCCCTCCTGAACGGCATGCCCCGCCTCATGCAGGCTCACCGCCCAGGCCGCCAGATGAGTTCCGCGCGCCACTTCACGGCTGAGGAAAAGACGGCGGCGCGCCGGATCATAGTAGTTGGTGACGACACCCTCGCGTTCGAGGATTTCCACATCACTGACGCCCTCAAAGTTCAGGAACAGGCGTGCGATCTCCGCACCCGTATGGGCCGTGGGGGCGGTTTCCTTGACCGACTGGCTCCACATTTCTTCAAACCTGCCACGCGCCCATCGGCAGACACCCAGGCAGACGACCAGCAGAAGGATGGGGATGGCCAGCATGGGGTTCAGGAGTTGGCGCCCATCCGCAGGCAGGCAGCCGGCGCGATCAGTCAATCTTGCCGAGACCAGCCTCAGGGTCGGGCTCGATGAAACCCAGCTCAACCAGGAACTCGTCCATGGCCATCAAGGTGGCTTCGTACATCTCAAAGGAGAGGTTGAAGTTGAAGAAGCCATGCCCCTGGCCTTCAAACTCGATCAGGCGGCAGATATTCTTCTTCTTCGAGCTTTTACGGGCAAACTCGTAGCTTCCGCCAAAGGGCACCACCCTGTCCGCCGTGCCGTGCATGATCAGCATGGGCGGCAGCCCCTTGTCGATCGCACGGATCAGGTTCGCGTCCTTGGCAAGGCCTGCGTCCGGAAAGCGGTCCAGGCCAAAGCCCTTCTTGGAGGTGTCCAGCACGGGATTGAAAAGCACGAGAGCGTTGGGCACAGGGCTGCTCTCCAAAGCCTCGGAAGGGTCGTCAAACTTGCTCAGCATCGCGGCGGAGGCAATCGCATGGGCGCCACAGCTGCCGCCGATGCCCACGATCTTTCCAGGATTGATGCCGAGCTCAATGGCGTTCAGACGCAGCCAGCGCATCGCGGAACGTGCATCCGCCATGGCTTCCAGAGGACCGGCCTTGTGACGGCTGGCCACCCGGTAGTCAAAGGCCATGGTCAGCATGCCACGCGAGGCGAAGTAGACACAATGCGGGGCGAACTGCGCCACCTGGCCATTGTCCCAGCCGCTGCTGAAGAAGAAGGCGGCCACCGATTTTGGATAAGGCGGCTCCTTTTCCGCCGGCGGCTCCCAGATGTAAACCGGCAGGCTCACGTCACCCACCACCTTGTAGACCTCCTCGCGGGCTGTTTTCAACAGCTCGCGATTGCGATCCAGGGGCAGAGTTCTGGGATGGCCTTCACCAGTAATTTCCATGATTCAGGGGCGGGGAGCGGCGATTGTTACGAATCTGCCAGGGATCAGCAACCTCTTTTCCAGCAAGTTCGGTGACATTGACATCAAGAAGGCTGACAGATAGCCTGCACATGTATTTTTGACACCATGCAAGTCCTTCCGCGCCCTTCCCTTCAAGCCCTGCTCCTCCTCGCAGGATGCCTTGGCCTGACCTCCTGTGAGGAAACTCAAAAGCTCCAGCGTGAGGCCGAAGAAACCCAGGCCAGACTGCAGGTCATCCAGAAGGAGACCCAGCAGATGGACATGAAGATGGCGCAGTATCGCCGGGAAATCCCCGCCTATGTGGGTGCCGGTGAAGCCGCGATGAAGCGGCACATGGTGCAGCTGGCCGCCGAACTTGCGGCCGCGGAAGGCCAGGTCGCCAGAGCCCAGGCGGAGGTCAAGGACGCTGAAAACACCCTGGCCCAGGCCCGGAAAAGCCTCGCGGACATCAAAAGCAAGGATCCACGCTAATCTTTTCGACCATGAAAAACATCATCGCGCTCCTGATCTTTGCCGGAGGTTTCTACGGCTGGTATCTGCATCACCAGAAAACCCAGGCGGAGGAAAGCCTCCAGGCTGCCAGATATCAGCTGGCCGAGGTCGAATCTTCCACGGCGGCGCGCCGCGCCGAATTCCAGGCCGCGGACAAGGCCATGGCCATCAAGGCAAAGATCAACGATCAGAAGACCGAGCTTGCCAAGATGCAAGCCCGGCTGCAGGCGCTTGCCACAGAACGCAGCTCGGTGCTGGCAGAACGTCAGACAGCGCTGGGCGCCATCCGCCAGAAGTTCATCGGTCGGACGATTCCACTGGTCACCGCCGGTGGGCGTGACCTGGGCCAGGTCCGCATCATCAAGATGGATGACAGCGGCCTGTCAGTGGCAACCACCACGGGCGTGGCCAAGGTCCTGCCCAATGAGCTGCCGCCGGAACTCCGCACCCAGTTCCTCTACTCCTTCTGAGCCTGGAACTCAGGCCTCGAATCGGCGCATGAGCCGGCCTGCGGCAAGCGTAGGGCTCCCTCCCGTGTTTTCATGAAGTCCTTCGTCCTTCTCTCCACCCTGCTCCTACTCACCCTGCCCGCCCTCGGGGATCAGATCGTGCTCGTCGCCGGCGGCGTCCGGGACGAAGTCGACATCCCGGCCGCCGAAGCCCGGCTGCGTGAGCCTTTTGGCACGGAGTTCGACTCCGGCGGTCATCTCTGGATCGTGGAGATGGTGTCCGGGAACCGGCTGCTGCAGGTGGATGGCGGGGGCCAGATCTCCCACATCGCCGGACGCCTGGAGCCCGGCTTCAGCGGTGACGGCGGCCCGGCTATTCGCGCGCAGTTCAACGGGCCGCACAACTTCGCCATCCTGCCCGATGACAACCTGCTCGTCGCCGACACCTGGAACGGACGCATCCGCAGGGTGGACATCAAGTCACGACTGATCACCACGCTCGAAGGCTGGCAGGCTCCTGCCGACAAGTCGCGCGGCAACGGTCCCTTCTGCATCACCCTGACGCCGGACAAAAAGCGCCTGCACATTTCCGACCTGCGCCAGGTGCATGAGCTCGACCTGGCCACGGGCAAATCCCGAGTGGTCGCCGGCAATGGCAAAAAGGGGCTGCCCATGGAGGGTGCAGCCGCCGCCACCCAGCCGCTCGTCGATCCACGGGCCGCCGCCGAGGATCGTCAGGGCAACCTTTACATCCTGGAGCGGACCGGCAACGCACTGCGCGTCGTCGGCAGGGACGGACGCATCCGGACGGTCGTGAACGCCAGCGGCAAAAAAGGTGCCGATGGCGACGGAGGTCCCGCCCTCGATGCCACGATGAACGGGCCCAAGCATCTGTGTGTGGACAGGGACGACAGCATTCTCATCGCCGACGCGGAAAACCATCTCATCCGCCGCTACGTCCCCACGACTGGCAGGATCGAACGGGTCGCTGGAACCGGTCAGAAAGGGACGGCGGGCGTGGGCGGCAGCCCCCTCAAGTGCCAGCTCTCACGCCCCCATGGAGTCACCGTTCATCCAGGAAGCGGCGAGCTGTACATCACGGACAGCTACAACAACCGCATCCTGAAGATCGAGCGCCAGTAGCCAGCCGTCCGATGTCCGCCCGCCTCCGTGACCCGGCCGCCTTCGCGCACATCGCGCCGCTTTTCGTCTTCATGCTGTTTCTGGCCCTGCCCGGCTGGCTGAAGGTCGAAAACCCGGAGCTTCCCTGGCACCAGAAGGCGCCGGAGCATTGGATCTATCCCCTGCAGACCCTGGTCTGCGGCGTCATGCTGCTGGCGATGCGACGGCATTATGTGTTAGGCCCCTGGCGCGGACTCGGACCCGCGCTGCTGCTGGCGGTCGCCGGAATCGTCGTCTGGATCAGCCCGGCCTGGCTGTTTGAAAAGCTCGGCGCCGGTGACGACGCCCCCGGGTGGTGGAAGTGGCTGGGCCTTGTCGAACGGCGGGAAGGCTTCGATCCCACGGTGCTCTCCACCTGGCCCGCCGCACAGGCTTTTTCAGTCTTCATGCGTTTCGTCCGCATGATCGTCGTCGTGCCCCTGGTTGAGGAGCTGTTCTGGCGCGGCTTTTTGATGCGCTACCTCAATGCGCCCGACGGCCGGTGGCGACAGGTGCCTTTTGGCACGCATTCCTGGGGCGCCTACGGCATCACCACCGGCCTTGTCATTCTCGCCCACCAGCCCGAGGACTACCTGGGCGCGCTGGTCTGGGGCTCGCTGGTTTACGGACTTGCCGTTCGCAGCCGCAGCCTGGGCGCCTGTGTGGTCATGCACGCCTGTGGCAACCTGCTTCTGGGCGTTTATGCCCTGATCACCCGGCAGTGGGGGTTCTGGTGATAGAGGCTCGGGATGGCATCGTTGCCAGGGTCCCCCCGATGAACCGTTCGACCGCCGCCATCCTGGCCCTGTGCCTGACATGCCTCCCGCTGCATGCCGAAGACAACCTGTCCCCGATGGATGCGGACCTGCCTCAGCCTCTGGACGCCGGATTTATCACCTCCCTGGTCAGCCAGTCCCCCTTCACCCGTTCGGTGAACCTGGAACAAACCCTGCAGCTAACCGGCGTGGCCTACATCAACGGCCGCCCCGTGGCCACCGTCCTCAACAAGCAGACCAAGGAGAGCATTCTGCTCAGCGAAGAGGCCAATCTTCAGGGCTGGCGCCTGCTTGCCGTCGAGGCCGGCACCGACCCGACCCTCACGCAGGTCCAGGTCATGATTGGCCCGGAAACCCTCACCATGCACTATCATGGCCTGCAGCCCGCCGATGCGGGCAAAGGTGATGGCAGGACGTCGATTGCCGGGCGCGGCTCCAAAAAAGAAAGCGACAAGCCGCGTCCTTCGGACTTGCTGGGTGAAAACGGCCGCGAGCTCTATGCCTCCCTTTCGCGCGACGCACGCGACAAGTTCAAGGATGCCCTCAAGGCAAAGCTGGAAAAAAATCCGGAGCTGACCCGCGAACAAACTTCCGAATATGCCCAGAAGCTGTACGGCAAGCTCAAGGCTGCGGATCAAGGCGAGACCAGCGCCGCTCGGCCGCCGAAAACGTCCAAGCCGCCGAAGAAGAAGCAGGGCGCCTGATTCAGGTTCGCCTACTTCGGCATCGCCTGGTAGCCGTCCTTGCCGTCCTTGATGATCCAGCCGAGGGCGTCGAGTTCCTTGCGCAGGGCGTCCGCCGCCGCCCAGTCCTTGGACTGCTTGGCATTCCAGCGTTGTTCGGCCAGAGCAGCCACTTCCGCAGGCACCTCCACCGCCGCCTCATCGAGGATCGGAGGCAGCCTCAGCCCCAGGGCCTCCAACATGAAGTGCAATCCACGATGGCAGGCCAGCGCCTCCGCTTCCGTGAGTGCGGCGGGCTTGGTGCGGTTGATGGCTCCAAACACCGCACCAAGCGCGCCAGGAACATTGAGGTCGTCGGTCAGAGTCTTCCAGGCATCGGCAAACGGCCCCGGAGCGAGATCCTCACGGGCGGGTGATGCCGCGACGCCGCGTTCGAGCAGCGCCTTGTCAAATTTGGCCAGTTTTTGCAGGGCCTGGCGCGCGGCATCCAGCGAGTGGAAGGTGAAGTTCAGTGGCGCGCGGTAGTGGCCGCTGATCAGGACATAACGGACTTCGGCGGGATGATAACCCCGGTTCCGCAGGTCCTCCAGGGTGTAGAGATTGCCCAGGCTCTTGCTCATCTTGCCGCCGTCCACCATGAGGTGCGTCACATGGAACCAGTGATGGGCGAACTTGCCATGCGTCGAGCAGCAGCTCTGCGCGATCTCATTCTCATGATGAGGAAAGATCAGGTCGATGCCGCCGCTGTGGACGTCGAAGTCCTCGCCCAGGTATTCGAGCGACATGGCGCTGCATTCCAGGTGCCAGCCGGGCCGGCCCTCACCCCAGGGGCTGGGCCAGTGGTTAGGCCCGTCCTCGGGGCGGCGTGCCTTCCAGAGGGCGAAATCCGCCAGGGAATCCTTGGTGTATTCATCGCTGTCCATCGCGCCGGCGGTGGTCGAGGCGCCGAGCTTCAGCTCACGGTCCTCCAGATGCGACAGGCGTCCGTAATCGGGATAGGACGAGACCTTGAAGTAGACGCTGCCGTCGGCGGAGGCGTAAGCGTGACCGCGCTGGATCAGCGTTTCGATCATGCGGATCTGATGCGGGATGTGCGCCACGGCACTCGGCTCCACATGCGGCGGCAGCAGGTTCAGGGCGGCGCAGTCCGCGTGAAACTTCTCCGTCCAGAAGCCGGTGAAATCCCCCAGGGACTGACCGGCCTTCTGCGAGTCGCGGATGGTCTTGTCATCCACGTCGGTCAGGTTGCGGACATGCAGCGTTGGCAGGCCGCCCATCTCCACCACGCGGCGGAAGACATCCTGGGCGACGAAAGTGCGGAAGTTGCCGATGTGGGCGGGGCCGTAGACCGTCGGACCGCAGCAGTAGAAGCGCAGTGTTTTGCCATCCAGCGGCTGGATGGAACGGGGCTGACGGGTCAGGGTGTCGTGCAGGGTCAGGGCCATGAAGGGTCGCATTTTGCCGGGGGATGGCCTGCGGGCAAGCACGGCTTCCATGCAGCCATGGGCGTCACGACCTGCGGCCCGGCTGGTAAAAAGCTCCTGGCGGGCTTGCCAGAGGGGATTCATGGCCTAATCTCGCGCCCCCTTCCCTGCCCGAACCCATGAAGAAAAAAATCGTCCTCGCATACTCCGGCGGCCTCGACACGTCGGTCCTCCTCTCCTGGATCAAGGAAACCTATGACGCCGAAATGATCGCCTTCTGCGCGAACATCGGCCAGGACGACGAGCTGAAGGGCCTGAACGCCAAGGCCAAGAAGACCGGCGCCTCCAAGATCTATGTCGATGACCTCCAGGAAGAGTTTGCCAGGGACTTCATCTTCCCGATGATGCAGGCCGGAGCCATTTATGAAGGCCAGTATTTCCTCGGCACCAGCATCGCCCGCCCGCTGATCGCCAAACGCATGGTGGAAATCGCCAAGGCCGAAGGCGCCACCGCCATCGGCCACGGCGCCACTGGCAAGGGCAACGACCAGGTGCGCTTCGAACTCACCACCGCCGCCCTGGCCCCGGATCTTGAGATCATCGCCCCCTGGCGTGACGAGCGCTTCCGCAACCAGTTCCCCGGCCGAGCCGAGATGATCGCCTACTGCGAGGACAAGAAGATCCCGGTGCAGGCCAGCGCCAAGAAGCCCTTCTCCATGGACCGCAACCTCCTGCACATCAGCTACGAGGCCGGCATCCTGGAAGACCCCTGGTTCAACGCCGGTGACGTGAAGTACCGCGACTATTTCACCACGCTGTCCGTCTTCCCGGAAGACGCCCCGGACAAGGCCGAGTACGTGGTGCTCGACTTCGAAAAAGGCAACTGCGTCGCCGTGAACAGCAAGCCGATGAACCCGCTGCAGGTCATGAAGACGCTGAACAAGCTGGGCGGCAAGCACGGCGTGGGCCGTGTGGACATGGTGGAGAACCGCTTCGTCGGCATGAAGAGCCGCGGCGTGTATGAAACCCCAGGCGGCGCCATCCTGCACTTCGCCCACCGTCAGATTGAAAGTCTGACCATGGACCGCGAAGTCATGCACCTGCGTGACAGCCTGATCCCTGAATATGCCAAGCTGGTCTACAACGGCTTCTGGTACGCCCCTGAGCGCCTGGCCCTCCAGGCCCTGGTCACGGAAAGCCAGAAGAACGTCTCCGGCACCGTCCGCGTGAAACTTTACAAGGGCGGCATCCACGCCGCAGGCCGCCAGAGCCAGTTCAGCCTCTACAATCCGCACATCGCCACGATGGAGGCGGATCCCACCAAGGCCTACAACCAGGACGACGCCACCGGCTTCATCCGTCTCAACGGCCTGAGGCTGCGCGTGAACTCCCAGGTCAACGGCGCCAAGAATCTGGGCCGCTGATCCGGCGGCCCAGTCAGAACACCCTCTGCCATTCCCGGAGGATGATCAGCGACTGCTCACGGGCGATGCTGTTCACCTTCGGGGCCATCAACACCCAGCCAGGCAGAATCACGGCGGCGAACAACAGGCTGACCAGGGCGTTTTTCACCGCCCCGTTCAACGCCATCACGACGCCGAAGAGGAGCACCAGAAGCCCGGCTCCCGCCACGACATGCCAGTGCCAGGCCTCGAGTCCGGCGGGAATCGCCAGGTAAATCATGGCCAGAACCACCACCCAGGTGGCACGACGATAAGCCACCTGCGCCGCCTGCATGCGCCGTTCGGCCTCCAGTTGCGCCGCAAAACGCTCACTGTCCGTGGCACGGCTGGAGAAAAGAAAGCCGGGGTCGCTGAAACTCATGAAGGGCGTGATGAAGATGGGGTCGGACGCGGATCAACGTCCGGCGGCTGACGGTCAGTTCACCAGGTCACGCATCTTGGCGGCGATGTCATGGAAGGCCTTGGAGGCCGTTGATTTTCCGACCTCCTCCAGGGCGATCGGATGCCCTTGATCCCCGGCTTCGCGAACAGGCATCTCAATCGGCACCTGTCCGAGCAGCGGCACGCCGAGTCGCTTCGCCTCGTGCTCACCGCCGCCCTTGCCAAAGATGTGGTACACCTGGCCGTCACTCGGGCACAGGAAGTAGCTCATGTTTTCGATGATGCCAAGGATGGGCACATTCACCTTCTGGAACATGGCGCAGGCCTTGCGGGCATCGATCAACGCCACCTCCTGGGGCGTGGTGACGATGACCGCCCCGTCGAGGGCCACGGTTTGAACAATGGTGAGCTGAATGTCTCCGGTGCCGGGCGGCAGGTCCAGAATCAGGTAGTCCAGATCCTCCCAGGCGCATTGACGCAGGAACTGCTGGGTGTAGCGCGTGGCCACGGGTCCGCGGACGATCACCGGACTGTCGTCATCGAGCAGGAAGCCCATGCTGATGAGCTGCAGGCCGTAGCGTTCGACAGGCACGATCTGCTGCTCCTCATTCTGATAGGGCCGCTCATGGCTGCCGAACATGTGGGCGATGCTGGGGCCGTAAAGGTCACAGTCACACAGGCCGACCCGCGCCCCGGTCTTGCTCAGAGCCACGGCCAGGTTGCTGGCGACCGTGCTCTTGCCGACGCCGCCTTTTCCTGAAGCCACGGCGATGATCTTTTTCACCCCGGGAATGCTGGACTTGGGCAGCTTGTCCGCCCCCGACTGCGCGGGAGTTGGCGGCTCCTTGATGTCGAAATCCAGCCTGGGCTCGGTCACCCCGGGCACCTTCGAAAGGACATCCATCGCCTGCTCATGAATGAGCCGCGGGATGTTGGGATCACGCGTGGCGAGGCTGATCTCCACCACGACCTTGCCACCCTCAACCTGGATGCTTTTGACCAGGCCAAACGAAAGGATGTCGCGGCTGAAGCCGGGGTAACGGACGGTGGCCAGGGCGGCGCGGATGTCGGACTCGGTGGGCATGGGGGGACGGGACGGGTTGGAGAATTACGTTCCGCTAGCCCTGGCGGAGGCAAACTCAAGCTTTCCGTGTCTTCAACGGCCGCTTCCTCTCCGGAAAAAGGGTGCTGCAGATCTCACAAACGGTGCCGTCACAGCCCCGGGCCGTGCAGTGTTCCCGGCCGTAGAAGATGATCTGGAGGTGCAGCTTGTTCCACGAGATCTCCGGGAAGAGGCGCTTCAGGTCGCGCTCGGTCTGCACCACGTTTTTGCCGTCCGTGAGCTTCCAGCGCTGGGCCAGACGGTGGATGTGGGTGTCGACCGGAAAACTGGGCACGCCAAAAGCCTGGGCCATCACCACCTGGGCCGTTTTGTGACCGACGCCGGGAAGGCGCTCCAGGGCCTCCAGGTCGGCCGGCACCTGCCCGCCATGCTCGTCGATCAGGATCTGCGACAGTTTCTGGATCGCCTTCGCCTTCTGCGGCCCCAGACCGCAGGGCTTGACGATCGCCTCGATCTTCGCCACCGGCTGCCGTGCCAGCTCCTGGGGAGTCCTGCCCAGCTCTCCGAACAGCCTGGGCGTCACCTGATTGACCCGAACATCCGTGCACTGGGCCGAAAGCAGCACCGCCACCAGCAGAGTGAAGGCGTCGCTGTGATCCAGCGGCACCGGCGGGTCCGGATAAAGCTCGCCCAGACGCCGCAGGACGTGGTCAGCACGTTCAGCCTTGGTCACAACGGCTTCAGCTGCGGGAGATGCGGCTGACCATCCGACGCACATGGCCGTAGGCCTGGCGGTCTTTGAGAATGGCCACACTCTTGGAGAAGGAGCCCCATTTCAGGACGCGGATGTTCACGTTTCTGACCCCCCAGGCATTCATGTGGGCCCGGGTGGGCTGGTAAATGTCGATGGTGTTGGTGCCCACCAGCGCGGAGCCGTAATCGTCCACCTGATAAATGTAAGGGGTGCCTTCAATCTGGAAGATGGTCCCCACCGGGAAGACGGACCAGTCGGCGGCGGCGCTTCGCACCACGCCATACTTGAGCTGATTGCCCACGGCACTGCGGGCCCCGTAGATGATGTGATCGGACTCGCTGTGAGTGTAGGCCGTGGTACGAACGCCGGTGATGCGAGTGCCTTTGCGGCTGACCACCCGCCCGCCGGTCGTACTGGCGCAGGATGCCAGCAGCAGGGCAGAGAGGCAGCAAAGGAAGATCGGGGCGTGTCGGGTCATTGTTTAGGGTTTCTAAATATTCAACAATGGCTCAAGGCCGGGTTATCTTTTGGCATGAATGGGGGAATTGCAATCCCGGATTTCACCCCCCCGGGAGGGCTGTTGGGGAGTGGCAGCCACTCTTGGACAGCGGACGGCGTGATTTGGCTCAATCTCAGCTTTTTGACAGTTCCCTCTCCTGAAACCTGTAGCTTGGCTGTCCATGCGCAGTCTCCCCTTCCTTTTCCTTGCCACCGCCCTGCAAGCCGCCCCGATTGAGCGCCTCTGGCTGACCCATGCCAGCCACGACCCTTCCAAAATCGTCGTGAACTGGGAAACTGACCAACCCGGAGATTCCGTGGTGGAGTTCGGCACCCACCCGGATTTGCCCCGACGAGTTGCAGTCGATGAAAAAACCACCCTCCACCATGTCGAAATCCCCCTGGATCAAACCGATGCGACCTATCACTACCGGGTCCGAAGCGGGGCGGATGCTTCCAGTCCCTCTACTTTCAAAGGCTACCCCAGCCGTGAACTGCGCCTCGCGGTTGTCGGTGACTGGGGCTATGCGCCGGGCCGCGACCTCAGCGCCCTGGTCCGCGATGACGTCCACCTGCTGCTGACCGCCGGGGACAACGTCGCCAGCCTCCATGACAAAGGCAAGCAGGGCACCCAGGCCTTCAGTGCCCTGGTCGACGCCCATCGCGACCTGTTCCGCAGCACCCCCTTTCTGCCCATCCTGGGCAATCACGACCGCGAACTCACCGGACGCGGTCCCAAACCCCCGGCTCATGCGGTTTATGATGTCGAGGCCAGGGCCTACCGCGACTTTTTCGCCCTGCCTGGCGACGAGTGGAAATGGCATTTCGACCTTCCCCTCTTTGACCTCAGACTGATCGCCCTCGACCTCAATCACATCCAGGACTTCGGCACCACCTGGCAGACCTGTCATGCCTGGCAGGCCGGCTCCCCGCAGTTTCAATGGTATGCCGACACCCTGGCCGGCACCCGCGCCGGCTTCGTTCTCACCCTCATGAATGAAAAACAGACCCAGCTTGCCGGGCTGACTCGGGGAGCCTGGCACGAGCACTTCCGGCGCAGCAGCGCACTGATCACCGGCTTCGGCTATTTTGCCAACCGGGCCGAGCTCACCGGCGGCCTGCCCTATTTCAACACCTGTCTCAAAGGCGACGGAGACAATTACAAGGATCCTCAGACCCAGTTCTTCGCCCAGGAGGACAACTACCTGCTCATCACCCTCACCGCCGGAACCCCGGTGATGAAGGTCCAGTTCAAGAACCTCAAGGGCCAGGTGCTCGACACGCGTGAGATTGAAAGGAGGAAGTGACCGCCGACTTCACAGCCTGGCAGGTGTTGCTTCGGATTTGACGCAAAGTTCTTTTCCTTTGTCCTACGCTGTTTTTCAGGTCACTCGTCAGGCCATGACGCCAACCTTGTGCATTCTCGGCGGCTGCAATGGAGCAGGCAAGACGACCCTCGCCCGGGAGCTGCTGCCACGGCTTGGGCTGAAGCGGTTTCTGAATGCCGACGAAATTGCCCGAGGCCTCTCCCCGCTAGATCCCTCCTTGAGCGCCTTCAAGGCGGGGCGTCTGCTGCTGGACGAGGCACGTTCGCTCATCGAATCGAAGGCCAGCTTCGCCATCGAGTCCACCCTCAGCGGCAAAACCTACCTGGCCCTCATTCGTGAAGCCAGGGCACGAGGTTACCGGTTTTTGCTTCATTATATTGTCATCGACTCGGGAACCCAGGCCGTGGCCCGTGTGACGCTGCGCGTGAAACTGGGAGGTCATCACGTTCCGGCAGAGGATGTGCAGCGACGCTTTGAACGCAGCCGGCGCCACTTCCTCGAAGATTACCTGCCCCTTGCCGATGAATGGGGCTTGTGGGACAATCAATCGCCGCCAGCGGTCAAGATCGCTGACAGCAACACACACACCCTCGAACAACTCCAGGCCATGATGACAACATCCAATGTTCAGGAAACGTCCCTGCGTGAAATGTCGGAAATGTCGAAAGTCGTGCTCGAAGCCAGCCGGGTGGCGACCGAGAAGATGCTCGATTACTACCGTCGCATGGACATCCGAGTCACCCCTCAGATGACGCTTGTGGAAGAGGAACAGGCCGAGCCGATGCACCGATGATGCAACCTCTCCAAGAAAAGCCCCGCCTCTTTCGAGAACGGGGCTTTTTGTGGATCCTGGGAAACCGGCGGCACTCAGCGATGGCTTCGTCGCCTTACTTCTTCTCAAACACCACCTTGCCGGTCTTCATCGTGGCGGTGATATGATCACCTTCCTTGAAGCCGCCTTCGAGGACCGCCAGGGACAGCGGATCGAGCAGGTGCTTTTGGATGGCGCGCTTGAGAGGGCGCGCACCAAAGACCGGGTCGAAGCCGGCGTCCGCCAGGTGACGCGTGGTGTCATCGGTCACGACCAGGTGGATGTTCTGCTTCGCGAGGCGGTCGATGACGCGCTGGAGCTGGATCTTCACAATCTTGTCGAGCTGCGCGGCGTCGAGCCGGTCGAAGATGACGATCTCGTCGATGCGGTTGAGGAACTCGGGACGGAAGAACTGCTTCAAGCTGTCGCGCACCAGGGCGTCGCGCTGCTCGGGATTGCTGACATCCTGGATGGCGGCGCTGCCGATGTTGCTGGTCATGATGAGGACCGTGTTCTTGAAATCGACCGTGCGGCCCTGGCCGTCGGTGATGCGTCCGTCGTCGAGCACCTGAAGCAGGGTGTTGAAGACATCCGGGTGCGCCTTTTCGACCTCGTCAAAGAGGACAACGCTGTAGGGACGGCGGCGCACGGCTTCGGTGAGCTGACCGCCCTCCTCATAGCCGACGTATCCGGGAGGCGCGCCAATGAGGCGGCTGACGCTGTGCTTCTCCATGTACTCGCTCATGTCGATGCGCGTCATGGCGTTGTCGTCGTCGAAGAGGAATTCGGCGAGGGCCTTGCACAGCTCCGTCTTGCCTACGCCGGTGGGGCCGAGGAAGAGGAAGCTGCCGATGGGGCGGTTCTCGTCCTGAATGCCCGCACGCGCACGGCGCACAGCGTTGCTGACGGCGACGATGGCGTCCTTCTGCCCGATGACCCGGGCGCTGAGACGGTCCTCCATCTTGATGAGCTTCGAGCGCTCGCCTTCCTGAAGGCGTGAAACCGGGATGCCGGTCCAGTTGGCGACAACCTTCGCAATGTCTTCCTCGGTGACCTCCTCGCGCAGAAGCGTGTGCGCGCCACGGGGCACGCTGCCTTCAGCAGGGGCGGCCTGGAGCTTTTTCTCGAGGTCAGGAATCAACCCATACTGAATTTCGCCCGCACGACCGAAGTCGCCCCGGCGCTGGGCCTGCTCGAGTTCGGTGCGCAGGCGGTCGATCTCCTCCTTGATCTTGCGGCCGGCCTGCACGGACTCCTTCTCCTTCATCCACTGAGCCTTGAGCGCCGAGGACTTCTCCTTGAGATCGGCGATCTCCCTTTCGAGCTTCTCCAGACGGGCCTTGGAGGCGGCGTCGGTTTCCTTTTTCAGAACCTGCCGCTCCATCTCGTGCTGCATGATTTCACGCTCGATGACGTCGATCTCCGTCGGCATCGAGTCGAGCTCGATCTTGATGCGGCTGGCGGCCTCATCGACGAGGTCGATGGCCTTGTCGGGCAGGAAGCGGTCGGTGATGTAGCGGTTGGAGAGCGTCGCGGCGGCGATGATGGCCGCGTCCTGGATGCGCACCCCGTGATGGACCTCGTAGCGCTCCTTGAGGCCGCGCAGGATGGCGATGGTGTCCTCAACGCTGGGCTCGCCAACCATCACCGGCTGGAAGCGGCGCTCCAGGGCCGGGTCCTTCTCGATGTATTTGCGGTATTCATCGAGCGTGGTCGCGCCGATGCAGCGCAGCTCACCGCGGGCGAGCTGGGGCTTGAGCAGGTTGCCCGCGTCCATCGCGCCCTCGGCCTTGCCGGCGCCGACAATCGTGTGCAGCTCGTCGATGAAGAGGATGATCTCGCCCTCACTGGAGGTGACCTCCTTGAGGAAGGCCTTCAGGCGCTCCTCAAACTCGCCGCGGAACTTTGCCCCGGCCATCATGCCGCCGAGGTCCATGCTGATCAGGCGCTTGCCCTTCAGGGAATCCGGCACGTCACCAGCGACGATGCGGCGGGCCAGGCCTTCAGCGATGGCGGTCTTGCCGACACCGGGCTCACCGATGAGCACCGGGTTGTTTTTACTGCGGCGGCTGAGCACCTGCATGACGCGGCGGATCTCCTCATCGCGGCCGATGACGGGATCGATCTTCCCCTGCTTCGCCCGGGCGGTGAGATCGGTGCCGTATTTTTCCAGAGTCTGATACTTGCCCTCGGGATCCTGATCGACCACACGCTGGCTGCCACGCACGGCGGTGAGCGCCTTCGAGACGGTGTCGTAGGTCAGGCCGGCCTGTTTCAGCAGGTCGGAAAGCTCGGTCTTCGTCTTGAACAGGGCCAGGAGGATGTGCTCCACGCTCAGGTATTCATCCTTGAGCTTCTTTTGTTCGTCCTCGGCCTTCGTCATGAGCTCGCGGAACTCATTGGAGAGGTAGAGGCCGCCGGAGCCGCCGCTGACCTTGGGCTGGCGTGTCAGCAGGCCGGAGACCTGGGACTTGAGGCCGGCCACCGCCGCCGCGTTGACGGCCGCCTTTTCAAAGAGGGGCATGGCGATGCCGCCTTCCTGTTCGAGGAGGGCGAGCAGCAGGTGGGAGGGCTTGAGCTCCTGGTGGCCGTGCCGGGTGGCGACGGACTGGGAGGCGTTGAATGCTTCCTGGAGCTTAACGGTGAATTTTTCGGGTGACATGGTTGTTGGTTAGGTGGTTTCCCGGTCTTCCTGCTTAAACCATGCCACAGCGTGCCAATGACCCGCCAGCCTTGATTTGGCGGGCTTTGGGCGTGATTTGCCCTTTCAGGCACAGGGCGCACGGGTGGGCCTTCCTGTCACAATCGCGACGATCCTGACTCAGATGTGCAGGCCCGGGGTCCTGTCACTTGATGGTGCCCCAGTGCCGCGTGAGAGGCCAGTAGCAGAAGAGGGCCGGCCCAACCAAGTTTCGTTCCGGCACAGGGCCCCAGACGCGGGAGTCGCTGCTGTTGTAGCTGTTGTCTCCCATGGCGAAATAGTCCTCGGGACGCAGTTTGATCTTGTTGATGCCGCCGCCGACGTTTTCCGCGAAGCCGTAGCCGCGATAGCCGTTCACCGGGGTGTCGCGGGTGCCCTGCATCACCTTCTTGAAGCCCGGCTCCTCGGCCTCCTTGTCGTTGATGAAGAGTTTGGGGGACTGCACGTCGAGGAGGTCGCCCGGGACACCGGCGAGACGCTTGATGTAGTGCTGCGCGCCCTGCTCCTCCGGGACGTTGATGCCGCGGATGTGCTTGGTGGTGAACACGAAGACCTCGCCGCGGGTGGGCGTGCGGAAATGGTAGCTCACCTTGTCGACCAGCACATGGTCGCCGTTGCGGACGATGCCACGTGCCAGGAGCTGTCCCTTCTTGATCGGTTCACCGCCACGCAGGCCGTACACCATCCTGCGGTCGGGAGTGTCATTGCTGGTCTCGACCGGCTGGCTGTGGATGTGCTTCACGAGCTGCAGTTCATCCAGAAGCTGGCGCTGCGGTGCGCTGATGCGGATCGTGTGACCGTCGCTGAAGTGCAGCTTGCAGTAGGGCATGAAGATCAGGAAGCGATGCTCCGTGATCGGCTGGTTGCGGTCCAGCGTGCCGTCATGGTCGGAGACGACATTGATGTAGCGCGTGCTTGAGAAGAAGGCGCCGACGCGCCCGAGGAGCCCGGGCGTCGGATCTTCGGCCGTCGCCTCGGCGGTGATGCCGTTCAGGGTCGGCTGCATCGATCCGGTGGGGATCTGGAAGGGCTGGGTGATGTAGGCGCGGATGCCCAGGGCCAGGATGACGGTCACGAAGATGACCTCGATGTTTTCGGCCAGCTCGCCCGGCATCGCATCCGGCAGGGCCTTTTCACAAACGCGGTTCAACTCGTCATTGAGGGACTTGATGCGTTCACGATCACGCCGCCTCATGGCGTCCTCCAGGCTGCCGCGCAGCGCCAGGATTTCATCCAGCTTGGCGGGAGGGAGCAGGTCGCGCTTGTAGTTGATGAAGCGGGTGACGCCCTTGTGCAGCAGCTTCGCGTGCTTGAGGTAGCGGGGGGTGAAAAACAGCATGGTGGAAAACGGGCGGGCGGATTCATCACCGCTCCCCCGCCCCCGGGCAAGCGCAATCCACGGCATGGAAAAGCTTGCAACACGACCTTGGCGGCCCCGTTGTTGGCGTTCACCCTAACCATTCCTGCCATGATCCTCCGTCTGACCACCCCTCTCCTGCTTCTTGTCTCCGCCTCGCTGGCGGCCGAACTGCCCCGCATTCCTGCCAAACCCATTGCGGAAAAGAAGGAGCTGCTTTTCTCCGATGACTTCCAGTCCGCCAGCCCCGCCCAGCCCTGGCACCGCGTGGTGGACACCTTCAGCTTTGCCGAAGGCGCTCTCAAGGGCACGCAAACCCGGGTCACCGACACGCCCTCCCCGGACGGCAAAAGCGTCATCAAGGCCCATGCCGCCGTCCATGGCCTGGAAATCCCGACCCGCGACAGCATTGTCGAGTGCCGCATCAAGTTCGACGGAGCCACGATGATCGATGTCGAGTTTGACGACCGCAAGTTCACCGGCTGCCACTACGGCCACATCTGCCGGGCCCAGGTGCGCCTGAACGGCGTGACCGTGATCGACGAGAAGGAGGGCAACATGCGCAACGACATCTACGCGATGAAGAAGGATCCTTCGAAGAAGGAGGAGGTCGCCAAGCTTCTGATCGGACGCCAGGCCACCTTCCCCGCCAAGCTGGAGGCGGGCAAATGGTACACGCTGGTGGTGGAGACCGCAGGGGAAGAGATGCGCGTCAGCATTGACGGCAAGCGCATGGCCTACCTGAAGTCCCCGGGCATCGCGCACGCCACGAAATCCAAGATTGAACTCGGTGTCGCGGGCCAGAGCGGCTGGTTCGACGACCTCAAGGTCTGGAACGCCGCCCCCACCGGCAAGTAAGGCCGGCTGGAAAATCTGACGTTTTGGAACGGCCCCCTGGAAACGGTCCCGCAGACCGGTTTCCAGGGGGCCTGCCATATCAAAGCACCATTGGCCGCAGGGCGGCCTCCTTCTCCAGGCAGGGCGGAATCACTCTGCGGAAATCATCCAGGCTGACCGGCTTGGTCAGGAAGGCGTTCATGCCGGCGGCCTTGCACTCCTCCTTCACGCCGGTCAGGGCGTGACCGGTCATGGCGATGATCGCCGGCTGGTTTTTGAGATGGAAGTTCGAACGAATGCTGCGTGCGGCATCGATCCCTCCCATCACCGGCATCTGCAGGTCCATGAAGATGATGTCGTAGGAGGAGCCGTTGACGTGATCGACGGCCTCCTGGCCGTTGTTGGCGATGTCGATGCCTGAATAACCGAGACGCTGCAGCAGCATGACGGCGATCTTCTGGTTAAGAGGCTGATCCTCGACCAGGAGAACGCGTGCCGGATGCAGCTTGGCGAAACTGTCCCCGTCCGCCTTGGAGGCGGCGGCGATCGCACGGTTGGTCGACTGTGAAATCTGCGCGTCGTGACCGGCGGCGGCGGCCCGGTTGATCATGACGGGCTCTGCCTGGGCCAGAACCGGCAGGGCCTGAGGCAAGGCGGGCGCCGGGGTCCCCGGCAGGGGTTGCATCGGACGCAGGACGGGAGCAGCCGACGGCATCGACGGCCAGGGCGAGGCCATGGGGGAAGCCGTGGCAGGCATGACAGGCTGGACGAGAACCGGAGCCGGCAGCCTTTCCGTCGGGGGCGCCGACAGGGTGGAACGCGGCATGCGGATGAGTTCGGCCAGCGAACGCAGAAGGTCGCGGCGTTTGGGCGGCTTGCCCAGCTTGACGAAACGGTTGTAGCCAGCCGGGCAGTACTGATCCCGGACCTTCCAGCGGGTCAGCGGCAGCAGGACGACCAGGGCGGCACCCTGGGTCGCGGCAGCGCGCAGCACGGGCTGGGCGGCCTCCGGAGAGAGGTCCCTGGCATCCAGGATGAACACCGCCGCATCCTCAAAGTCACGGGCAAGCTGTTCAGGGGGAAGATCCACGCCAGGCTGGGCGGCCGATGCCGCCCCCCACAGCTGCAGCGTCTGCTGGAGGATCTGCTGGGTGGTTTGATGAGGACTGTGAAACAGGACACGACGATCCTTGAGGGTGTCAATCCAGGACAGCTCCTCCTCCCGCCCATCCATGTCGGGGCAGATGGTCAGCGGGATTTCGAAGAAGAAGTCGGATCCCCGCCCGTCCTCGCTCACCACGCTGATGTCGCCGCCCATCAGACGGCAGAGCTTCCGGCAGATGGCCAGGCCAAGGCCGGTGCCGCCATATTTGCGCGTGGTGCTGGCGTCGGCCTGGGTGAAGGCGTGGAAGAGCTGACCGATCTTTTCCGCAGGGATGCCGATGCCGGTGTCACGCACGGAGAAGTGCAGGTGCGGGATGTCGCCCTCGGGCTTTTTGCGGCTGACCTGGCGTGCCAGCACCAGGATCTCACCCTTCTCCGTGAACTTGATGGCATTGCCGACCAGGTTGACCAGCACCTGCTTCACACGCTGGAAGTCGCCCTTGAAATAGCGAGGCAGGGCGGCATCGACATGGAAGTTCATCTCGATGCCCTTCTCCGCCGCACGGTAGGAGAATACATCAGCCACTTCTGTGAGCAGCTTCTCCATCTCCACGGGCACGGCCTCCAGCTCCATCTTGCCGGACTCGATCTTGGAGAAGTCGAGGATGTCGCTGATAAGATGCAGCAGGGATTCGCCGGAGGAGCGGATCATGCGCACCAGCTCCTCCTGCTCGGGCGCCAGGCCGAGTTCAAGCAGGAGCGAAGTCGTGCCGATGATGCCGTTCATCGGCGTGCGGATTTCATGGCTCATGTTGGCGAGGAAGTCCCCCTTGGCCGCCGTCGCCTGCTCGGCCTGCTTGCGGGCCTGATGGAAGTCGGCAAGGATCTGGAGGCGCTTGGATTCCTCGGACTGAAAGTGAGCGAGGGCGTCATTGAACGCCTCCTGAAGGGCGTCGAGGTCGTCGCATCCCTTGACCGGAAGCCTGTGGTTCAGGTTGCCCGCCCGGATGGCCTGGAAGCCCTGGGCGAGCACCGAGGTCTTGCGCGTGATGCCGCGCCCCAGCCAGAAGAAACCAAGCACGGCGGGCAGCAGCCCGGCGACAGAACCGAGGATGGGCACCATGAGACGTGGCACGCTGAGGAGGTGCCTGGGTTGAACCATGGGCTGGCGTGCGATGAGGACGCCGGCGACACGGCGCTGTTCATCAAGGAGCGGGCCTCCCGCCAGCAGCCACTCGCCGTCGCCCGACAGGGTGGCCTTCATCGAGATGGGAGCATCCCCGATGACCATGGAGGAGCCGGCCATGATTCGGAAGATGATGTCCTGAACGTTTCCGGCCTCCGGCTCCGGCGGTTGATAGGCCTCCGCCGTGTCATGAACCACAATGAAGGGCGTCTTGTCGAGAGGCGGGGTCGACGCACCGCCCGGCCCTGCGATCTCCACGCGCAGCCCGAGCTCCTGGATGAGAACGGGGACGTCCACGGTCTGCAGACGCATCTTCAGATGCACGATGGACTCGGCGTTCAGGTCACGCAGACCGGCGAGCTGCTCCGGACGCAGGCTCTGGTTTGCAAGCTCGCCCTGGGCGGCGCGGATGACGGCGCCCAGGTAGGAGCGCTGGGCCATGCGAAGGATCAGGAACTCCTGCCAGAGAAAGGCCGCCGAGGCGACGGTGACGCCGATGACCATGGCGGTGGCGCCGAGGATCATGAAACGCTGGGCGATGGAAAAGCGGGGCTTCATGACGCAGAATGGGTTGGAGTGCGCTCACGCGAGATGCAGCGCCGGACGAGCGCGCAGAGGCCCTCCAGCGGATAGGGCTTCTGAAGAATGTCGGCAAAGCCGATGGCCTGGCAAAGCTCCCTGGCGTCCTCCTGGAAGAAGCCGCTGCAGGCGATGACCGGCATGTCGGGGGCCATCTCCAGCACCCTTTCGAGCACTTCAAAGCCGGACATGCCGCCGGGCAGGGTGAGGTCGAGAACCATGACGTGCGGCGCCAGGCCTGCGCGGCTGGATTCATTCAGGATGGAGAGCGCGGCCTCGCCCGAGTCACAGGAAGACACATCAAAGCCCTGGGACTGGAGGATGGTGGAGGCGACCGCCAGGACATGGGGTTCGTCATCAACGACCAGGACACGACCGCCGTTGCGCGGCGCAGAGGTGGCTTCGGGAGCAGGTGGGAAGTTCATCTCAAGGGTGGGTTGGCTGGGTTCAGGTGGCGGCGGTGTAGGCGAGGCACTTGATCTCATCGAGGCTGGTGTGCCCCGCGATGACCTGCATGAGCCCCTCCTGGTAGAGGGAGAAGAAACCGTTCTTGAAGGCGGCGGCGCGCAGGGCGGACATCGGGGCCGCCTCCTCGATGAGGTCGCGCAGCTCGGTGCTGATCTCGCAGAGCTCCATGAGGGCCACGCGGCCTGCGTAACCCGTGCCATGGCATTCCTGGCAGCCGACAGGCGTGAAGATGGGCTGGGTGAGCGGCTGGGAGATGACGTTCTGCTTGGCCATCATGTCCTGGATGTCCTGCGGCACCTGCATCGGGCGTTTGCAATAGTTGCAGAGGCGGCGCACCAGGCGCTGGGCCTGGGAGAGCGCCAGCGAGTCGGCCAGGAGGTACTTCTCCACCCCCATGCTCATGAGACGTGAGACGGCGCGCAGGGAGTCGTTGGCATGCAGGGTGGTGAGCACCAGGTGACCGGTGAGGGCGGCGTTGACGGCGGCGTTGGCGGTCTCGCTGTCACGGGATTCACCGATCAGGATGATGTCAGGGTCGGCACGAAGCAGCGCGCGCAGGCCGTTGGCGAAGTCGAGACCGTGATGGGGGTTGGTCTGCGTCTGGTTGATCCCCTCGATCTCATATTCAATGGGGTCCTCGATGGTCTGGATGTTGACGCCCTCGTCGTTGACGCTGTTCAGCAGCGCGTAGAGCGTCGTCGTCTTTCCGGAACCGGTGGGACCGGTCACAAGAATGAGCCCCTGGTCGCGTGTCATGGCGCGGTTCAGGATGTCGATCTGACGCTGTCCCAGGTTGAAGTCGCTGAGCCGCCGCACGCCGTCCTGCTTGTCGAGGAAGCGCATGATGATCTTCTGGAACTCACGCCTTGTCGGCACGGCGGCGACACGGACGTCCACGCGCCGGCGGCCGACGCTGAGGGCGAACCTGCCGTCCTGGGCCTCCTGACGGTTCTGGTTCATCCCGGCATAGTTTTTCACCAGCGCGACGAAGCGGTTCAGCACCGTCTCGGGCGCCGTCAGGATCGTCTTCATGTTGCCGTCCATGCGGGCGCGGAAGCGGGCAAGGTTGTAGAACTTCTCCAGGTGAAGGTCGGAGGCGCGGCAGCGGATGGCGGTGAACAAGGCCCACTGCACCAGCTCTTCGGGCGTGTGGTTGGGGCTGGCGGGGTTGATCCGCGCCATGTCCTCCGGCATGATGTCGATGACGCTTTCGTTGGCCGTGGCGGAGGCCGTGAGATTGTCCTTGTCCAGCTTGACGCCGCTCGGGTCGAAAGTGGCGCCGGCACGGTTGATCGCGTCCCGGATGCCCGCAGGATCGGTGAGCACCGTGATGATCTTCACGGCGGTGTTGCCCATGCTCAGCCACTCATCCTCAAAGGCATAGCTGTCCGCCTGCTCGCTGAGCATGAAGACGGCGTTCCGTCCGACAAAAAGCGGATAGACGTTGTGGCGCTCCAGCAGGGCCAGCGGGAAAAAGTTCTGCCTCGGCGCCTCGGTGGCCGAGAAGCACAGGTCGCGTCCGCGGCTGACCATGTAGTTCAGGGCCGGGCCGAGGTTGCGCTGGATGATGTTGAAGTGATGGACTCCAAGCCGGGCGTTTTTCTCCTTCTGCGTTTCATAGAAGCCACGCAGCTTGGTGGCCTCCGCCTGCTCGTATGGATAATGCTCCAGCAGCCATTGGAAGGAGCCCTCAAGGCCCATCTCATCAAAGCGCGGCGTCTCGATGCCCTCGAAGGTGCTCTGCTGCGCGATCGGCAGCTGGCCGAAGCGCTGCACCAGGTCCTTGCGGGTCTTTTGATACTGCTCGGCGGAGATCAGCACGCGCAGGGTGAGAAAGCTCGGCACCCCCCAGGTGTCACCGGCGCGCGGGTTGTGGTGCGCCATGACCAGAAGCGGACCAAGCGTCATGACCGGCAGCCAGGGATCCGCCACATAAGGCACGCGGCCGAGCTTGCGCACGATCCTTTCCGCCTCCGGCGAGCAGCTCTCCCGCATGAGGGTCACCGGCAGGATGTGATGCTGGATGGCCAGCCCTTCGATGGAAAGGATGGAGGCCTGCCGGGCGTCGATGCTTTCAGGTGGCGGATTACTTGCATCCCCGAAATTTGGAGATGACGAGGAGGCAGGTGCTGGATGAATGGCGGAGGACATTGTCGGGCGTTTGCCTGGCGGCCTAGTTGCCGCTTGAATTGTAGTTGGACGGATACTGCCTTGGCGCCCCGACGTCGGAGCCGTCAAAAGCCACCTTGAGGCCGGAGCCAGAGGTGCCGGGTTTCAGCAGTTCGAACATCCTGCCCGTCCAGCGCAGGCGGTAATCCAGCGTGGATGAGGATTTGGCAGGACGGTAATGAGGGTCGATGTACGGGCTGTTGAAGTCCGCCTTCTCGGGATCCGGATGCCGGTACTGAAGATCCATGAGAACCAGAAACTCGTCGTCCGTGGAGGCATCAGAACGGGTCAGCACATACTCCTTCATGGAGGCGGCGCGCTCCTTGAGGTTGCGATTCAAAATTTCCAGGCGCTCCGTGGCCAGCGCTGCACGTGAGTTTTCATAGGTCCCCCCCAGGCGCGTCACCACCACGCCCGCCAGAATGCCGAGCAGCGAGATCGTCGTCACCATCTCGGTGAAGGAAAACCCCCTGCAGGCAGCGCGAAGCCCGCTCCACGAGCTCCCGTCTGGCATGGCCTGCTTGGGTGGGTGATGCATCCGTGGAAGTCAGTAGGGAATGTTGCCGCTGGGACCGACC
Organism: uncultured Prosthecobacter sp.; assembly: GCA_964642905.1. Classification (GTDB taxonomy): domain Bacteria; phylum Verrucomicrobiota; class Verrucomicrobiia; order Verrucomicrobiales; family Verrucomicrobiaceae; genus Prosthecobacter. The sequence goes on along the minus strand of CAZXPU010000047.1, from coordinate 7,496 downwards.
AAGGCGGTCTTGGTCATGCTGGTGATGCTGCTGGGCAGCGTGGCCGTGTAAGATTCCGGCATGAAGGCCGACAAAGAAGTTTCGGCGTAGGCCAGGTAATCCTTGATGAGGGTGTAGCGCTGATCGTTGGACTTGCCCGTCCAGTTCAGCGCGGCCTGCGTGCGTCCGACGACCTGAATGTAGGTGGACATGCCCAGGTTCAACGCCTCGGCCCGCGAGATTGCCAGGTTGCGCTCACTGTCACCGCGCATCCGCGTGATCGACGGGATGGCCAGGAAGGCGATGATGCCGATCACGGAGACGCAGGCAATCATCTCCACCATGGAAAACCCGCGCCGCCGGGCGGAGGTCGTTTGCAGGGAATGAGTGTCCGTCTTCATGGCAAGTGCATCATTCGGTGGCCAGTTCCACCGTCGGAAACCCCCCGTCCTGCCAGACAGGCAGCGACAGATACTGACCGCTGGACTTCAAGGCCTTGCTCTGCAGCCGCCCCGAGTTCGTGGTGTATTCGAGAAAGTGGTCCGCCGTGGACTTGTCCAGGTAGCCGTTGCGCACGTTCAGATCCGAGGCGGCGGGATTCGGAACCAGGAGATTGAAGCGCGCCAGGCTTGTCTCCAGGGCGTTGTATTGCGTGCGCAGGCCGGCCAGGCTGCGCACCTGGGCGGTGTTGCCCACCCGGGTCTGCGACATGACCCAGGTGGTCAGCGCTTCATTGACGGCCGCCTGTTGCTGACGGGCGACAATCCGGTTGGCATCACGCGCGCCGTTGGAAATGGCGCTGATCGCCAGCGCCGACATGATGCCCACGATGGCAATCGTGAAAGTTGCCTCCACAAACGTGAATGCCTTCGAGAAACGAGACTGTGGGCGGTTCCAGGTATTCATGCGGGCTTTAGATTACATCATAAATACAATAATATCCATATTAATTTAGATCAACAAACAAAAACCATCCTTTTAAAAGACTGAGCTTTCGTTTTTAATGCATGATAATTGCATCTTCACCCTTGACCCAGACGCAACTTGATTGTCTTAAGGCAACCATGTCAGCACTCAGACTTTCGAAGCTCTCCAAGCCCCTCGGCATTCTCCTTCTGGCTCTCTCCAACCGTGGCCACGCCGAAACGTCGGCTCAGTTCACGGCCCAGCGCCAGCAGCGTTATGAATATTCGACCTTCAGCGCCATGTCCTCCCCCGTGGTGCTGCCCATGGATGGCAGGGTGGATCAGGCCGACTGGCTCACCGGCATGGACGTGAGCCTGGCGGACAGGATCTTCCCCCACGCTCATCTGGACACGGCCTATGGCACCAGCAGCCTTGACCAGGAGGAGCTTGCCACCGGTCACCACGACCCGGTCCGCCGAGACGGGATCACACTTCAGAACATCGAGATGTCGCTTTCAGGCCGACTTGACGACCATCACGAATTCTTTGTCACCCTCGCTGGCGCGGTGGATGGCGACGACCACTTCGACCCAATCTTTGAGGAGGCGTTCTGGAAGTTCAAAAACCTGCCGGGCGGCTTTGAGGTCCGGCTGGGGCGTGTCTACAACCGCTTCGGCATCCAGAACACCTATCACCCCCACGGCTTCGACTGGGTTGACCAGTATCTGGTGAACACCCGGATGCTGGGCGACGACTCCCTCACCACGCTCGGAGCCGAAATCACCTGGCTCATGCCGGTGCCGTGGACCTCCCAGATCGATTTCGCCCTGGGACGGGCGCCTTCCCATGACGGCCACCACCATCATGGAGATGAAGAGGAAAGCCGCTATGCCGCTGATGAATCTTATTTCACCGATGACAGCCTGCTCTCCGTGCTGAACTGGACGAACGTGGTGCATTACAATGACTTCCACCAGTTTCGCTTCGGGGGTTCGGGCGCCTGGGGTGAAAACCTCAGCGGCTACAACACTGGCGTCTATGGGGCGCATTTTGAATATCAGTGGCGTGAAAACGGCTTTGATCCTGGAGGCCGCTACTTCCGCCTGCGCTCCGAGGCCATGTTGAATCGCTTTCGTGTCGAGGATGAAATCGACGACACCCGTGATCCGGTCAGCCAGCAGGACTTCGGCTGCTATCTGAGCGCGCTCTATGGCCTTGGAAACAACTTCGAGGTCGGCCTGCGGGGCGAGTTTGTCTCCGGCAACCACGACACCGGCGTGGACTCGCGCTTTCGTCTGAGCCCGGGCGTCACCTGGTATGCCAACAACGCACGCACCCTGCGGCTCCGTCTTCAATACAACTACGACAACTCCAACGCTCGTGGCACGGATCACGCCGTCTGGGCCCAGGTCAGCCTCGCCTGGGGCGGCCCTGAAGTGCGTTAATATTTCCTCCACCCACCACGTTTATCTCTCCATGAAATCCCTGCTCCTGTCGCTTTTGCTCCTGCCCTTCTCCGCCGGAGCCGCCGTCAAGGTCGCCACTCTGCACCCGCTGCTGGCGGATGTTGTCCGCCAGGTGGGCGGCGACAAGGTCGAGGTGATCGAAATCCTCAAGGCCGGGGGAGACGTGCATCATTTCGAACCTGCGGCACGAGACATCGCCGCCATGCGCGGCTCCGTGCTGCTGCTGGCCATGGGCAAGCATCTCGAAACCTATCTGGACAAGCTGCGCGACAGCGTCGGAAGCTCCGTCAAAGTCATTGAGGTCGGCAGGCCCATCCCCTCGGTGCAGCTCGACCCGAGCCAGGAGATCTTCGTCTGCTGCCCCGCCCATGCCAAGAGCAGCATCGACCCCCATTGGTGGCACAGCGCGGAAAACATGAAGCGCGCCGCGCGGGTGATCGCCGACGAACTGGCCCGGGTGGATCCCGCCAACGAAGACGCTTACTCGACGGGGGCCAAGGCCGCCGCCAAACGCTTCGATGAGCTGAAGCGCTGGGCCCAGCAGGAGATCAGCGCCATCCCCCGCGGCGACCGCAGGCTGGTCACCGCTCACGCGGCGTTCGGCTACTTCTGCAAGGAGTATGGATTCAAAAGCGTGCCCGTGCTTGGCATTGGCCGCAGCGATGACGCATCGCCGCAGTACATCGCCCAGGCCATCCAGGTGATCCGCGAGCAGAAAATCCGGGCCGTCTTTCCCGAGGACCAGGCCAATCCCAAGGTCCTCACGGAAATCGTCCGCAGCACCGGGGTCAAGCTGGGTGACTCCCTGGTCGCGGATGGCACGTCCAAGGATGCGCACACTTTTGAGACCATGCTCGCCCACAACGTGCGGGCCATTGTCGCCGCGCTGAAGCCCTGACTCAGGGCTGCGATTCCAGCACCACGGCCTCGGGCGTCAGCGTCACCTTCTTCACCAGCAGCAGATGCTGGGCGATCGGTTCCATTTTTTGATAAGGCGACAGCCAGGTCCACAGGCCCATGCCGTCGATGAAACCAGCGGCCACCTCCTTGCCCGGCACCTTCACGTCCACGACCTTCACATCGACCCCTTTGTCATGGAGGAACACGAGGAAGCCCGCCTCACCATTGAGGTAGCGCTTCTTGTCCTCCCAGAACTTGATGTGGTTCATCGGCAGGCTGACCCGGCCGAGCACCTGGGATTTGGCCGGATCGATGCGCTCAAAGCGCACCATGTCCAGATAGCTGCCGTAACCCGAGTCCGGCGCCAGCACGAGCAGCCTGTTCAAGTCCTCGACGGACAGTTTCAACTGCGCCTTCTGCCCGCCCTTGGCGGAGCTGGCAAACTCCTCCAATCTGCGAACCAAGGCGGCCCGGTCCTCAGGCTTCAACTCCACGGGCTCGAACTTTCGGGGCTGGTCTTCTGCAAACAGGGCGATGGCCTTGTCCTGGGAGAAAAGCGACCAGGCGCTCCAGGCGATGATGCCGCCAAACACCAGGACGGCCATGATCATGATGAAGCAGCCGTAGAACGGATTGAAGTCGGAGGTGGGAACTTTTTCGACGCGGGCCATGGGAGGAACCGCAGGAAGCAGAGAATCAAACCCGGAGCAAGCCCCTCTCCTGGCAGTGACAGGAAATCCTTGCTACTTGAGCAGACCGCTGTCCGTCAGCCATTCGACAAAACGCTCCGGCCAGCGGCCGGCCGCCGTGGTGGTTCCGGGCCGGTAACCAAAACCATGTCCAGCTTCGCTGTAGATGTGCAGCTCCGCCTTCACGCCCGCCGCCTTGTATTTCAAATAAAGCGAGGCCATGCCCTCCGAGATGTCCGGACGGTCGCCATAGCCGCAGGCGATGAAGAGGGGCGGCATGCCCTTGGCCGCAGAGAAGAGGCCGGAGGTGCCCGGATAGATCAGCGCCTGGAAATCCGGACGGCTGCTCTCGCGCTCCACCGCATCGGCCGCGTCCGGCCTGCCCGGGTCATTTTTCATCGCCGCAAAGGCCGCCAGCTCACCGCCGGCGGAGAAACCCATCACGCCAAGACGATCCTTTTTCACGCCCCACTCCGCCGCACGGCTGCGGATCAGCCTCAGCGCCCGGCGCGTGTCGGCCATGGCATGATCCTGAATCGTGTAGGAGGAGCCTTTTTCACGCGCCAGACGATACTTCAGGACAAAGGCGGCGATGCCGTGATCGCGAAACCATTCGGCCAGGGCATAGCCTTCATGGCCGAGGCAGAGCTTGGCGTGACCACCGCCGGGAGCAATGAGGACAGCGGTGCCGGTGGCGTTCTTTGCCGGGATGAAGGGGGTGATCGAGGGATTGTGAACGTTCACCACGTTGCTTCCCTCCTGCTTTTCCGGCTCGCCTTTACGAGCCTCGGAACCCGGGGCTCCCTGCGGCCACAAGGGCAGCGCCAGGGGCTGTTCGGCGGCCTGAAGTTGAACAACGGCGGTCAGCAGAAAAAACAGGGTGAAAAGGCGCATGGCAATGGGGTGAAAAGCAGGTTGGTTCAAAGGGCGGCGCGATAGATGCCGGCAAAGTCCTCGAGCGTCAGAGGGCGCGGATTGAACTGCGCGGTCCACTGCTTCATCGCCATCTCGGCCAGCACGGGCAGATCGGCCTCCTTCACGCCATATTCGGAGATCTGGCGCGGCATCCTCGCCTCCCAGAGCAACTCGCTGACGCGGTCGGCGAGGTCACCGTCGAAGTAGCTTTCGTAGATGGCGGCGATCTCAGGCAGGGCGCAGTTGAAACGGATGATGTGCGGCAGCATCACGCCCACGGCCTCGCCATGGACGACATGAAACTTTGCCGTCAGCGGATTGGCGCAGGAATGGGCGGCGCCAAGCATGGAGTTTTCAATGGCCGTTCCGGCGTAAGCCGCGCCGAGCAGCATCATGCCGCGCGCATCGAGGTCGCCCGGCTCGCGCAGCACACGGCTGAAACCGGCGTGCAGGAGGCGGAAGGCCTCGCGCGAAAACACGGTGGAAAGGGCGTTGCGCTTGTTCGTCACCGCCGTTTCGAGGGCGTGGGAGATCGCATCAATGCCGGTGCAGACCGTCACCCTGTGGGGCTGCGAACGAGTGAGCTCGGGGTCGAGGATCGCGATCTTTGCGGCCGCCTTGGGATCGCCGCAGGCCATCTTGACATGCGTCTGCGCGTCCGAAATCAGCGCATAGCTCTGGCATTCGCTGCCCGTGCCGGACGTGGTGGGGATGGCGATCAGCGGCAGCATCGGCAGGGCGGCCTTGCCGGTGCCCCAGTAGTCCTGCATGCGCCCGCCGTTGGTGAGGATGAAGTTGCAGCCCTTGGCCGTATCCATGCTGCTGCCGCCACCGAGGCCGATGAGCAGGTCGGTTTGAAACTCACGAGCCACGGCCACGCAGCGGTCCACATCCTCCGTGCTGGGATTTTCCCGCACCTCTCCATAGACCGCCACCTCCAGCCCGGCCTCCCGCAGGATGGTCTCCGCCCGCGCGACATAACCGGCGCCCACGATGCCGGGATCGCTGACCATCAGCACGCGGCTGCCGCCCAGTTCGCGGGCCAGGCTGCCGAGCTGGTTCAGAACCCCGTTGCCGTAGATGAGCCGTGTGCGCGGCTGGCAGTCGAAAAATCCAAGGTCCATCATCAGGCGGCACGATAAGGTTCAACGGCGGAGGACGCTGGACTCCCGGCGACGCATC
>CAZXPU010000047.1:0-1449 GCA_964642905.1 uncultured Prosthecobacter sp. | reverse complement strand
CCCCCCCCCGCGGTGGCATTGAACGGCGTCAGGATGGCAAAGGTTGCAGCGCACAGGCGCTCCGTCCCGAATCCCCTCAAAACCCGCCGACATCAAGCAGGGACTCAGGGGGATGGCGGCCGAATCCAGGGTTGCCCGGCGGGAAAGCTCTGCTAACCAGAAGGTTCACCATTCTTATGTTCAGCCGATTCCGCCCCCGGGTTCTTCTGTATGCCCTGATCTCCTCCGGGATTCTTTCCGCCTTTGCCGGGCAGACCCTCGCCCAGTCCTCCGTGATCGTGGTGGACACCTTCAACCGCAAAGTTCACGTGGCGGGCCATGCCAACAGCCGTCGCCCGGTGGGTGGACTCGCCAAAATCGCCGCCGGCATGGTGGCCCTGGACTGGTCCGTGGCCTCCAAGGTGGGCGTCAACGTGCTCGCCCCCGTGCCTGCCTACGCGCCGCAGATGGCCGGCATCAACGTCCTGGGCCTCCAGCCCGGTGACAAGCTGACCCTGCGCGACCTTATTTACGCCACCATGATGGGGGGCGATGACCTCGCCGCCATCACCCTGGCCGATTTCGTGGGGCGCGACCACCTCTACCGCCTCGGACGGCAGGGCGACCCCCAGGTCGAGTTTGTGCGCCAGATGAACCAGCTCGCCTATCGTGAAGGCGCGACCGGCACCCGCTTCCAAAATCCTCACGGCTATGAAAACACCCGCAGCATCGGCTATTCCACGGCTGCCGACATCGCCCGCCTCTCCCTGTATGCGGTCTCCCGCCCCGCCATGCGCTTCTACACCAACCAGCGCTCCCGCAGCATCACCATCTACCGCGGCGGCCAGCAGCTTTCCGTGCCGGTGAACAACACCAACGCCCTGCTCGGCGACTCCGGCGTTGATGGCGTCAAGGCCAGCTCCACCCCCCGTGCCGGTGGTTGCGTCGCCGTTTCCGCCGAACGTCCGGCCTCGGTCTACAAGCAGGCCGACGGCAGCAGCCTGATCTACCGGCATCGGCTCGTGGTCATCGTGCTGGGCTCCGTCAATCCCTTCGGCGAGGCCAAGGCCCTGCTCGACCAGGGCTGGAGCGCCTACAACCGCTGGGTCGCCGCCGGTCGTCCGATCACGGATGAAAAGCAGCTCCTCAATCACTTCTAAGCTGGCACTCATTCTGCATCCCGCTCTCCCAACCCCCCCTTTTTTTAATTTCACTCATGCGCATCGGCATTCTTAACAGCGGCGGGGACTGCCCCGGTCTCAATGCGGTCATCCACGGCGTCGTCGGCGCCGCCCACACTCTCGGCTGGGAGGTCGTCGGATTCCGCGACGGTTTCTAAGGCCTGGCTTGGGGTCTGATATAATGAAAGAATATTATAGAACGTCCGCGTACCGACATTCTCACTGCGGATTAACCGCAACCAATCCAGGCGCTCACGCTCGGACAATGGCCGGATTTCCGGCATGATAA
>CAZXPU010000046.1:0-37960 GCA_964642905.1 uncultured Prosthecobacter sp. | reverse complement strand
CCGCCTCAAAGCTGTTGAACTTGGAGATGCGTTTGATGCGGATCTCGGTGAGCCGGACGATGTCATCGTTCGTCACCTCGCGCTTGAGCCGGCTGAGGAACGGCTTCAAGCCCTTCCAGATCGCCTCGATGACGGCCTCCCAGGTCTCACACTCCTCGATCTTCCGGTAGATGCGGTTCTCGATGAAGATCTTCTCAAGGCTCGCAAAGTGCCAGCGCTCCTCAAGCTCCCCGAGCACGATCTCCAGCTCCTGACGCAGCAGCTGTTTCGTGTGCTCGGCGTTCTCTTTCAGCAGATCGTTGACGTTGATGAACCGCGGCTTGTCGTTCTGAATGACAACGGCGTTGGGAGCCAGGGAGAGCTCGCAGTCCGTGAAGGCATACAGAGCCTGGATGGTCTGGTCGGGGTCGGCCCCGGGCGGCAGCTGGATGACGATCTCGGCGTTCTCGGCGGTGTTGTCATCCACACGGGCGATCTTGATCTTCCCCTTGTCGTTGGCGGCGACGATGCTGTCCATGAGGCCGCCGGTCGTGGTGCCAAAGGGGATCTCGGTGATGCGCAGGATGTTTTTCTTCGCCCCGGGCTCGATCTTGGCGCGCACGCGCACCCGGCCGCCGCGCAGGCCGCCGTTGTAATCCGTGGCGTCCATGATGCCGCCGGTGGCGAAGTCCGGCAGCAGGTTCACCTCCTCACCCCGCAGGGCGGCGATGCAGGCGTCGCAGAGCTCGATGAAATTGTGCGGCAGGATGCGGCAGGAGAGGCCGACGGCGATGCCCTCCACCCCCTGGGCGAGCAGCAGCGGAAACTTCACCGGCAGGGTGATCGGCTCCTTGTTGCGCCCGTCGTAGCTGGCGGCCCATTCGGTGACCTTCGGTGAATACACGACATCCAGGGCAAACTTGGACAGGCGGGCCTCGATGTAACGGGAGGCGGCGGCGTTGTCACCGGTGAGCGTGTTGCCCCAGTTCCCCTGCATGTCGATGAGCAGGTCCTTCTGACCGATCTGGATCATCGCGTCCCCGATGCTGGCATCCCCGTGCGGGTGGTATTTCATCGTGTTGCCGACGATGTTGGCCACCTTGTTATACCGGCCGTCCTCCAGCTCGTCCATGGAGTGCAGGATGCGGCGCTGCACCGGCTTCAGCCCGTCGTTGATGTGGGGCACGGCGCGCTCCAGGATGACATAGCTGGCATACTCGAGGAACCAGTTGCTGTAATGCGCATCCACCGGCAGTTCCAGAATCGGAGCGCTGTCGGCGAGGATGGGGGAGGTTTCTTCGGGCTTGGAGGATGCTTTCTTGGCCACGGTCAGGAGGTCGCGTCGAGTTTCAGGAAATGGGGAGTGCTCAAATGCGCAGTAAGCAGGCTTGCGTCAAGGGAAGAGCTTCCTCGCTGGACCGGGCCGGTCATTCCGATGCTGGTTTTCATCACTCAAAGCCCGGTTTCAGGCTCGCCATCATCGTTTCTCAAGAACCATGCGCACCGCCTCCGCCTCCCGCCGTGACTTCATCCGGGGAATCCTTTCCGCCGCAGCGACCGCCACCCTTGCCCAGGAAGGTGCCGCCGAGCCCGTCCTGGACATCCACCAGCACACTCATTATCACGACCGCAGCGACGAGCACCTCATCGCCCATCAGCAGGCCATGGGCGTCACCCGTTCCATCCTGCTGCCCGCAGGCACGCCCATGGACCGTGCCTCCACCCACAAGGGCAGGTCCAACGGCCTCGCCGCACGCTGCGGCGACACCGAATGGTGCCGCCGGGTGGCCGAAGCCAACCCCCAAAGCTACCTCTGGGGAGCCAATGAGGTGACCGACATCGACAGCGCCCCAGCCGTGATTGAAAAATGGCTGAAACTCGGCGCCTGCATCATCGGCGAGCAGAAGTTCGACGTGGAATGCGATTCAGCCGCGAGCCAGAAGCTTTATGAACTCGCGGGCGCCCACCAGGTGCCGATCCTCCTGCACTTCCAGTTCCAGACCTACAACCGAGGCTATGAACGCTTCCACACCATGCTGGAGAAGTTTCCAAAGACCGTTTTCATCGGGCACGCCCAGACCTTCTGGGGAAACATCGACAAGGCCCACGATCAGAAGGTGCTGTATCCCAAGACCAAAGTCACCGCCGGCGGCCTGACCGACCGCTACCTGGCCGATTATCCGAACATGTATGCCGACATGTCCGCAGGTTCCGGCCTGCTGGCCCTGACCCGTGATGAAGAGCACACCACGGCCTTCTTCCAGCGGCATCAGGACAAGATCCTCTATGGCAGCGACTGCGCCGACCACTTCGGCCGCGGTCCCGGCTGCCAGGGGGCGCAGACAATCGCCGCCATCCGCAAGCTGGCCCCCTCGAAGACCGTCGAACGCAAGATCCTCTGGGAGAACGCCCGGAAAGTCTTCCGCCTCTGACCCGGAAAAACCCCGTCTCCAGGGGTTCGCGATGCTGCCGCTTGCATCATCGCCGGGACGCGGCAATCTCACCCCCCCGCCCATACGCAGGCGGCCTCTTTTTCCATGTCCAAGCACACCTACAAGCAAGCCGGCGTCGATATCCATGAAGCAGCCTCCTTTGTCGATGACATCGGCGCGCTCGTGAAGGCCACCCAGAAGAAGCGCAAGCTTGCCAACGCCTTCGGCCTGTTTGCGGCCGGCTACGACCTCAGCAAGTACAAGCACCCGGTCATCTTCACAGGCTGCGACGGCGTCGGCACCAAGCTTGAACTCCTGCTGAAGCACGACCTTCTTGAAAACGCCGGCAAGGACCTGGTGGCTATGAATGTGAATGATGTGCTCACCTGCGGCGCAGACCCCATTCTGTTTCTGGATTATGTCGGCGTGAACAAGATTCAAAAGCGCCAGCTCACCCGCATCATCGCCGGCATGTCCGAATACCTGCAGTCCTGCAACTGCATCCTGGCCGGCGGGGAAACCGCCGAGATGCCGGGCGCCGTGCTGGACGGCATGGTCGAGCTCTCCGGCTTCGCCATCGGCGCCGCCGAGAAGGCCGATGTGATGAACCCCGCCGAAATCAAAAAGGGTGACGTGCTGGTCGGCTGGCCGAGCGCCGGCTTCCATGCCAATGGCTTCAGCCTGGTGCGCCGCATCCTGACCAGGGAAAACATCAAGCTGAGCAAAAAGGAGGCGGCCCAGCTTCTCACGCCCACCCTGCTTTATCACGAAGTCTGCTGGGGCCTTCGCAAGGCCAGGATCAAGCCCGCCGCCATGGCCCACATCACCGGCGGCGGCCTGGTGGAAAACCTGGGACGCATCTTCACCCGACGCGGCTTTGGCTGCCATCTCAAGGTTCCGTTCTGGAAGAACGATGTCGTGCAGAAGGTCCTGCGTCACGCCGATCCTGCGGACGCCTGGGACACCTTCAACATGGGCATCGGCTGGGTGGCCATCATGGACGCCAAACATGCAAAAAAGGCCCTCAAGGTCGGCACAGGAGCCGTCGTGCTTGGCGAGATGGACAAGAGCGGCAAGGTCACCTGCGAAACCGCAGCCTGACCCTAGTCGTTTGAGACAAAAAGAACCCACGCAGGACAACACGCTCGACAAGGCGTGCCGTGCTGGCTTTGATCGCCACCACCATGCCCTTGTCCCTCGATGACATCCTGAACGCAGCCGACGAACACAAGGCCAGCGACGTCTTCCTCATCGAGGGCGAGCTCCCCCGGATGAAAATCAACGGCCAGCTCATGCTGTTCGGGGACGAAGTCATGCAGCTCAACCAGATGGCCGGGCTTTGGCAGGCTTGCGGAGCCAGCCCTGAGAATGATCACGACAAGGACTCCGGCCTCGTCTCCTCAAGCCGCACCCGCTACCGCGTCAATCTTTACAAGGCCATCGGTCGCCTTGGCGTCGTCATGCGCCGCATCCGCACCGACCTGCCCGTGCTTGGCAATCTGGGGGTGCCTGACTGGCTGCTCACCAAATGGGCGCTCAAAACCCGCGGCCTGATCCTGATTACAGGCCCCACCGGCATGGGCAAGAGCACCACCATGGCAGGCCTTCTGCAGTGGATGAACGAAACCATGGCCAGACACATCGTGACGATCGAGGACCCGATCGAGTTCATGTATCCGAACAGGTCCAGCATGTTCACGCAACGAGAGGTCGGACGCGACACCCCCACCTATGCACGGGGTGTGCGCGCCGCCATGCGCCAGGCCCCCGATGTCATCATGGTGGGTGAGATCCGCGACCTTGAAACCGCCCTCACCACCCTGCAGGCCAGCGAAACCGGCCACCTCGTCCTGGCCTCGATCCACAGTGACAGCGCCGTCGACGCCGTGGACCGCCTGGCTCACCTCTTTCCTCCGGAACAGTCCGCACTGGGACTGCACCTTCTCTCCCAGCAGCTGATCGGCGCCCTCTGCCAGAAACTGCTGCCTCGAACCGACGGCGGCATGCACCTGCTGGTCGAACACCTCGAAAATGGCGGCGCCGTCAAACAATGGATCGCCAAGCAGGACATCGAGAACCTCCGCAACTACATGCAGCGCGGCAATGATCCGAACTGCTGCACCTTTCTCACCAACATCATCCGCGCCTATGAGGCAGGCCTCATCAGCGAGGCTGAGGCCATCGGCGCCTGCGGCAACGAAGTGGAGTTCCGGAGGGCGGCTCGAGGCATCTCCTGACGGGATTCTAGCCCTTCCCTGCTTTGAGTCCGGCACTTGAAAGCACATCCATTTCACCCGGAAAAAGGGTGAATCAGTGTTCGGTCATGACAACGGATTCATCGAGCCGAACCGGAGGCTCGAGAGAGACAAGCCGGTGGTGAAGCGAGCCGTGGCGAGCGTGAACCACCGGATCGATGCGGAACGGCGATCACCGAATCTGGGGAGCGCCCAGAATGGGCGCGAGAACGGAGCGGCTGGGGCATGGCGGTTGCACAGGATTGGCGATGGCCTCTCGTGTCCTTCCTGGACGCGGTGAAGATCACTTGTGGGTGCGGCCATATTGCCCTGGGGTTTTCACTCGCTGAGCTCGTTTCACCCCAGGCTCATTTCTCCCGAGCCGCCGGCTCGGAGGAAGCTGAGGCGTGCAGCCTCGTGGCCAGGCGAAAGCGGGTTGAGGCAGGGAGGCATCTTTCCCTGGTAAACCAGCGCTCAGGCGCTTCAGAAAGGCAACAAAAAAGGACGCCTTGCGGCGTCCTTTTCGAAGTTCATCGACGGCCCCGAGATTAACGGGAGTAAAGCTCAACCACGAGCTGCTCGTTGGCGATCGGATTGATTTCGTCACGGATCGGCGCACGATTCACGACGGCGGTCATCGAGTCACGATCCACGGTCATCCAATCCGGAGCAGGGTTGCCGAGGGTCATTTCCAGGAAACGACCGACGAGCTGCTGGGAACGGGGGCTGTCCTTGACACCGACCTTGTCACCAGGCTTCACCTGGTAGCTGGCGATGTTGACCACGCGACCATTGACGGTGATGTGGCGGTGGCTGACGAGCTGGCGAGAGGCGAAGCGGGTGTTTGCGAAGCCCATGCGGTAAACCACATTGTCCAGGCGAAGCTCAAGCATCTGGAGCAGGTTTTCACCCGTCACACCCTTGCGGCGCTGAGCTTCGGCGAAGAAGCGGCGGAACTGCTTTTCAAGCACGCCGTACTGGAAGCGCAGCTTCTGCTTTTCGATCAGGGCGACACCGTATTCGGACACCTTGCGACGGGCGTTGCGAACACCATGCTGTCCAGGGGGAAAGTTGCGGAGCTCAAGAGCCTTGGAAGGACCGAAAAGGGCGATGCCGAAGCGACGGGCGATCTTTTCGCGGGGACCAGTGTAACGTGCCATAAACGATGGGAGGAGAGAGGACTGAAATTAGACGCGGCGGGCTTTGGGGGGACGGCAGCCGTTATGGGGGATGGGGGTGGCGTCTTTCACGACGGTCACTTCCACACCCATGGCCTGAATGGCACGCACGGCGGACTCACGACCGGAACCCGGGCCGCGAAGACGAACTTCAGCCTCACGAAGACCGTGACCCATGGCCTGGCGGCAGGCATCCTGGGCAACGACCTGGGCGGCGTAAGCCGTTCCTTTGCGGGAACCGCGGAAGCCCATCTTGCCAGCCGTGGACCAGCCAATGACGTTGCCCACGCGGTCGGTGATGGACACCATGGTGTTGTTGAAAGTCGCCTGGACGTGAACCACTCCGGAGCTGACGTTTTTAGCGCCCTTGGCCTTGATGACCTTGGGAGACTCGGTGCCATCACCGCCACCGATCTCGAGCCAGACGCTCTGAGAAACGGCACGGTCACCGGAAGTCGGTTGCTTGTCAGCGGCTGGGGCGGCAGCAGGTGCTGCGGGGGCCGGGGCGGGGGCAGCAGCTTCAGGAGCGGCTGCGGGGGGCGTCGTTTCGTCTGCCATACTAGGAAAGGGTTTTGCTTCGATTCAATACGGCGAGGATCAGACCTTGCCCTTCTTGGCACCGGGGTTTTTCTGGGCACCGACGGTCTTGCGGGGACCTTTGCGGGTGCGTGCGTTCGTGTGGGTGCGCTGACCGCGCACAGGAAGGCCGCGGCGATGGCGGGTGGCACGGTAGCAGTTGATGCCAAGCAGACGCTTCATGTGCATCTGTTGTTCACGACGAAGGTCACCTTCGATGATGATCTTGAGAGCCTGGGCGGTCTGCGCGATCTGGGCCAGCTGATCGTCCGTCAATTCACCCGTGCGGGTGTTCGGATCAATGTTGGTGTGGGACAGGATCTTGCGGCTGAGGGGAAGACCGATGCCGAAAATGTACGGCAGTGAGTATTCGATCTTCTTCTCGTTCGGGATTTCGACTCCAAGTAGGCGTGCCATAACAAAAGGTTCGGATAAAGGTCGTTGGATCAGCCCTGGCGCTGCTTGTGGCGAGGGTTTTTGCAGACAACACGAACCACGCCCGCGCGACGGATGACGCGGCAAAGTTCGCACAGAGGTTTAACGGACGGACGGACTCGCATAAAAACGGAGAATACAGGACAGGGTAAACCGCCTTTGGGGCGGAGGGGGCGTGAGTCGTATCACAGAGCCCCTGCTGCGCAACGACATTTTTGAGTTTTTCACACCCCCTCCCGAACATTCTGGAGCCTGGATTTCCCGCCCGCTCCTCACGGGCCGCCCCGCCTGTGGATGTTCGGATGATAGACTTCGCATTCTTTCTTATGCAGCCAGAGGCTCAGCCAGAAAAGGGCGGTCCCGCCGAGAAAAACAATCGCCAGGGCATGGCGCCCATGACGCCCGCCAGCCGTCACCAGGGCCCCCAGGCAGGCTGCTGCCATCAGGTAATAGGCCCAGGCGACCTGCTGACGGAGCTGTGTCTGCCTTTCGATTTGAGGCCCCACCTCCACAGGCCGGGTCGCCAAAATGCGAGGCGTGGCACTGAGCCGGAAGCCTAGGTACGGCCCCACGCTGGCGCAGGCCAGCCCCATCAGCACGAGCGCAAGCAGTCGCGACTTCTTTTCACCCGCCAGCGTGGCCACCGCCAGGAGGATCAGCCCGATCGCCAAACCATAGAGCGGCAGGGGCTCCAGAAGCAGGTGAGCATATTCGGGGTCACGAACGCTTTGCCAGAGGGTGATGACTTCGCGCCACATGATGAAAGGACGATCCTAACCAGGAAGTCAGGGATGCGCACGGATGAAATGCTTCACCGCCGTGACATCCGCAGGCAGAGGATGGGTCTGCAGCGGCCTGGACTTCAGCGCATCAAGCGTTGGATGTACCGGTTCACGGCCGGTGGCCGCCTGGACCACCTCCGGGAACTTGGCCGGACTCGCCGTGCTGAGGACCACGCTGACCCGCCCTTCCGCCATGCCGGTGAAGGCGCAGGCGGTGTGCGGATCGATGACGTAACCCCAGTCCTTCCACACCTGGGCGATCACCTGAGGGATGGCTTCATCATCCATCCGGGTGCTCCTGAAGCTGGAGGCCGGCTTGGGGAAGGCGAGACGCTCACCGGCCTTCATCCTCTGCATGACCTCACGCAGGCGGCCCTGGTCCCTGCCAAGCATGTAATAAAGATAGCGTTCGAAATTCGACGCCGCCTGGATGTCCATGCTTGGAGCATGACTGGGCTTCACCTCGCCCTGCTGATAGTCCCCCTGGGAGAAAAAGCGGTGCAGAATGTCATTCTGGTTGGTCGCCACCCGGAAGGATCCGCACGGCATGCCCATCTGCTGACAGAGCCAGCCTGCTAGGACATTGCCAAAATTGCCCGTCGGAACCACAAACTCGACCGTGTCCCGCGCATGCGCCGGAAGCCGCAGCCATGCCCAGATATAATAGACGCACTGGGCCAGGACGCGCGCGATGTTGATGCTGTTGACCGCCGACAGGTTGACCTCCCGGACAAACTCCTGGTCGCCGAAGCAGTCCTTCACCACGCGCTGGGCGTCATCAAAGGTTCCCGGCACCGGAATGGCAAACACGTTGGGCGCGCCCGTGCAGGCCATCTGGCGTTCCTGAAGCGGCGCCACCCTGCCGTTGGGGTACAGGATGAAAATCTGGATGCCCTCCTGCCCCATGCAGCCATGGATCGCCGCACTTCCGGTGTCTCCGGAAGTCGCACCCAGGACCGACAGCTTCTTGCCGCCCAGTCTGACCTGCCGCTTGTAAAGCAGGCCCAGAAGCTGCAGCGCAAAATCCTTGAAGGCGAGCGTCGGCCCGTGCCAGAGCTCCAGCACATAAAGCTGGTCTGAAAGTTTTTTCAGCGGCGCCACATCCGGCGAATCAAAGCGGCTGTAGGCCTTGCTGGTGAGCTCGTGCCATTCATTCAGCGGGATCTCCGGCCCGAAAAGGCTGAGAAACTCCGCCGCCAGCTCCGGATAGGACAGCGTCTGCCAGTCCGCCAGCCTTCCGGCCAGGGAGGGCAGGTTTTCCGGCAGGAACAGGCCTCCATCCGGGGCGAGTCCGGCTTCAACAGCTTCACAGAAAGTATGCGGGCGCGTCTGACCGCGCGTGGAAATGAAAAACATGGCGGGGAACGGCATGGTGGCAGGAATGGCGGGCGCCTGCAACTCCACAGCCAAACATTGACACTAAAGTGCAAAATCCTCTAAGGTGGGAATTCCCAAGAAAATCGCGTCCCCCCCGCACGACCGCATGTATTCCAACGAAGAGTTTCTCATCGAACTGCTGACAGAGGCCGGTTATGTCACCGCCCAGGACCTTCAGCAGGCCAAAAACAACAAAAAGGGCCAGGAGACGCCCCTTGAAACCCTCATCAAGACCGGCGTCGTCACCGATGAGCAGGTGGCGCAGCTCATCGCCTCCAACAGCGGCATGGAGTACGTGGACCTCCATGGCTTCCAGGCCAACCCGGCCATGAAGGGCCTCGTGACCCTGGAGCAGGCGAAGAAGTACAAGATCGTCCCCATCGGCATGAACGGCACCGCCCTGCAGGTCGCCGTCTCCGACCCCTACGACTTCGAAACCCTCGACGCCCTTCCCCACGTTCTTCAGCCGGAACTGGAGTTTTTCTGCTCCACCCCCAACCTCATTCAGGAGGTCATGGTCACCATTTATGGCAACGATGCCATGACGGGAGGCCACAAGGACAATGCTTCAGGCGCCGGCGATGGTGACGCCCCCATCATCAAGCTGGTCACCAACATGCTCATGGACGCCTTCCGCAACCGGGCGTCCGACATTCACATCGAGCCCCTGGAAAAGGACATCCGCGTGCGCTTCCGCATGGACGGCGTCATGGTGGACATCGAGCACCATCCAAAACGCCTGCTCTCCTCCATCATCGCCCGCGTCAAGATCATGACCGGCACGATGAGCATCGACGAAAAGCGCGTGCCCCAGGACGGTCGAATCCAGATGAAGTTTGGCGACAAGGAGCTCGACCTCCGCGTCTCCATCATCCCCACGCAGAACGGCGAAAGCGTGGTCATGCGCGTGCTCGACAAGAGCAGCCTCCGTCTCGGCCTGAGCGACCTCGGCTTCTTCAGCGACGACCAGGACTGCTTTGAAAAGCTCGTCACCCTGCCGGACGGCATCGTCCTGGTCACGGGCCCGACGGGCTCCGGCAAGACGACAACGCTCTACGCCTGCCTTAACTTCATCAACCGGCCCGACCGCAAGATCATCACCGTCGAGGATCCGGTCGAATATGAACTGCCCGGCATCAACCAGGTCATGGTGAGGGAGGACGTTGGCATGACCTTCGCCGCCGCCCTGCGCGCCATGCTCCGCCAGGCGCCCAACATCATCATGCTCGGGGAAATTCGTGACGCCGAGACGGCCGGCATCGCCATCCAGGCCTCCCTTACCGGCCACCTTGTCTTCTCCACCCTCCACACCAACGACGCCCCCAGCGCCGTCGCTCGTCTTGCCGACATCGGCATCAAGCCCTTCCTCATCGCCTCCGCCGTGCGCGGCATCCTGGCCCAGCGCCTGGTCCGCAAGCTGTGCGGCGAGTGCAAGCAGCCCGCGGAGCTCACGGACAAGGAGCTGCGCCACCTCGGGCTGGAGGCCAGCCAGCTCTTCAACTCCAACATCATGGGGCCCAAGGGCTGCAACAAATGCCGCAACTCGGGCCACCGCGGACGCATGGTCATCGCCGAAATTTTCAAGGTGGACGACGAGGTCCGCAACATGATCAACCAGAACCTCACCACGCCGCAGCTGCGCAAACGCGCCCGCGAGCTTGGCATGAGAACGCTCCGGGAAGACGGCGTCCGCAAGGTCCTGGCCGGCGTGACCACCGCCAACGAAGTCATTGAATCCACGATGTCCGACGCTGATTGAGCCCGCCCCCGGCAACCGAACCCATTCCCCCCCGACATGACCCCCCAAAACGTCATTGACATGCTAGAGTCACGCGGAGTCATCGACTCCGGCGTCGCCGACGGCCTGAACCAGGACTGCGTCCACAACGGCAAGGAAATTCTCCAGACCATCCTCGACTACGGCATCTACCAGTCCGAGGATGAATTCTGGGCCGTGGTGGCCGAAGAGCTCGGCGCTGAGCATTTCGACCTCTCCAGCTACGAACCCCCACCCTCCGTCATCAACCTTGTTCCTGCCGGCATGGCGCGGCTTTACGGAGCCTTTCCCATCACCCTGGACGCCCGCGGCCTGCATGTGGCCTTTACGGACCCCCTGAACCCTCAGCTTGTTGAAGACCTTCACTTCGGCCTCGGCAAGCAGATCGTCCCGGTGGTCGCACGCCGGAGCCAGGTGCAGGCCCTGATCGACAAGCACTACGGCAGCGGCGCACCCAGCATCGAGGACATCTTTGGAGGCCTCTCCAACGCCGGCAAGGACTCTCCCGAGGTTGAGGCCAACTCGGCCCCCATCGTCAAGTTTGTCGACCTCGTCATGACCCAGGCCATCAAGGAAAAGGCCTCGGACATCCACTTCGAGCCTTTCGAACACGAGTTCAAGATCCGCTATCGCGTGGACGGTGCCCTGTATGAAATGGCCCCTCCCCCCGTGCACCTGGCCAACTCGGTGATCTCCAGGGTGAAGGTCATGGCCAACATGAACATCGCCGAACGCCGCATCCCCCAGGACGGACGTATCATGACCGTGGTCAACGGCAAGCCGGTGGACATGCGCGTCAACTCCCTGCCAACCCAGCATGGTGAGTCCGTCGTGCTCCGCGTTCTTGACCGCAGCAGCGTCAATCTCGAGCTCGAGCATCTTGGCATGCCGCCCTATCTTTTCGATTACATCACCGACACGATCGAAAAGCCCAACGGCATCTTCATCGTGACCGGTCCGACCGGCGCCGGCAAGACCACCACCCTCTACGCCTGCCTGCGCAGGATCAACCAGATCGACACCAAGGTGCTCACCGCCGAGGACCCGGTCGAATACGAACTGGACGGCATCATGCAGGTGCCCGTCAACGACGCCGTCGGCCTCACCTTTGCCAAGGCCCTGCGCTCCTTCCTGCGTCAGGACCCGGACAAGATCATGGTGGGAGAGATGCGTGACGTCGAGACCGCCCAGATCGCCATCCAGGCCTCGCTCACAGGACACCTTGTGCTCAGCACCCTTCACACCAACGACGCCGCAGGCGCCGTCACCCGTCTCGTCGACATGGGCGTGGAACCCTTCCTGGTGTCCGCCACGCTGGAAGGCATCCTTGCTCAGAGGCTTCTGCGCACCATCTGCAAAAACTGCCGCACCTCCTACGACCCCAGCCTTTCCATCCTGAACCAGCTCGGGCTGAACCAGAACGACCTTGGCGGCAAGCAGTTCTACACCGGCGCCGGCTGCGACAAATGCGGCGGCTCCGGCTACAAGGGCCGCAAAGGCATCTACGAGCTGCTCAACGTGACTGATCCCGTCCGCGAACTCATCATTGAACGCGCCCCGACGCTGGTGCTGAAGCAGAAGGCGATCGAGCTCGGCATGATGACCCTGCGCGAGGACGGCCTGCGCAACATCTACGACGGCGAAACCACCATCGAGGAAGTCCTGAAGTACACCTGACCCGGCTTTCTCACCGGCAAATTGCGCCGCGCTGCACCAGGAATTTGTTGGACATCATCCGCAGCGCCCCAGTAATCTAACAAACATTCAAAAATCCACCCTGCCTCCCACTTAAGTATGCCGAAGTTTCACTACATCGCCCTCGACCAAAACGGCCATGAAGTCGCTGGAGACCTGGACGCCGCCAACGAGGCCGAGGCCATCAACCTCCTTCGTCAGAACCAGCTGTATCCCACGCAGGTTGCCCAGGAGGGCAAGGGCGATGCGGCCGTGAAGAAACGCGCCGCCAAGACCCCCTCCGCCAAGGGCGGAAAAACGGTCAAGGCCGGCGCAAACGCCAAGGTGAAGCCAAAGACCCTGATGGTCTTCACCCGTCAGCTCGCGACCCTCATTGACTCGGGACTGCCCCTGCTGCGCGGCCTTACCGTCCTCAGCCGTCAGGAGCCCAACCTGGTGATGAAATCCACCATCGCCACCCTGGCGGACAACGTGCAGACCGGCAGCACCTTCTCGGAAACCCTCACCCAGTATCCCAGGATCTTTAACAAGCTGTACGTCAACATGGTGAAGGCTGGCGAGCTCGGCGGCGTGCTTGAAATCGTGCTCAACCGCCTCGCCGAATACCAGGAAAAGGCCCAGAAGCTGAAGAACAAGATCATGGCGGCGATGATCTACCCGATCGTCGTGATGTTCATCGCCCTGGCGATCCTCATCTTCCTCATGCTCGTCATTGTTCCGAAGTTTGAAAAGATCTTCGAAGAGATGCTGGGCGACAAGAACAAGCTGCCCGCCCTGACCAAGTATGTCATCGGCTTCAGCCGCTGGATGGGTGACAACTTCATCTGGCTTGCCCTGGGGGCCGCCGTGATCTTCATCGGCTGGCGCCTGTTCGCAGCGACCGCTGGCGGACGCCGTCGCATTGACGGATGGAAGCTCAAGATCCCGCTGTTCGGGGATGTGCAGCGAAAGACCGCCATCTCGCGCTTCACCCGCACCCTCGGCACCCTGGTCACCTCTGGCGTGCCCATCCTTCAGGCCCTCAACATCACCCGCGAAACTGCTGGCAACGCCATCGTCTCCGAGTCCATCGTCAAGGTGCATGACGCCGTCAAAGAAGGTGAATCCATGGTCGCCCCGCTGGAGGCCAGCAGCGTCTTCCCGCCCATGGTGATCTCCATGGTGGACGTCGGTGAGGAGACCGGCCAGCTCCCTGAAATGCTTCTCAAGATCGCCGATGTGTATGAGGACGAGGTCGACAACTCCGTCTCCGCCCTCACCTCCATGCTGGAACCCCTCATGATCGTGCTTCTGGCCCTCATCGTCGGCACCATCGTGCTGGCGCTGTTCCTGCCGCTCATCGAGGTGATCAAGCAGCTGAGCGGTGGCACCCCCAGCTGAGCCCGTCCCTTCTTTGCAGCCTCCCCCCCAAGCCATGAAAATTTCCGCCCTTCGCCGAAGCCGCGCAGGCTTCACCCTGGTCGAACTCATCACGGTCGTCAGCGTCATCGTCCTCCTCTTCGCCCTGGTGGCCGGTGCCTACACCTACGCGGACAAGTCCTCCAAGCGCAACCGGACTGAAGTTTCGATCCGGGTCATCCGATCCGCTCTGGAAAACTACCGTGAGAAGTTTGGCGCGTATCCCACGCCGGCCAATGCCACCGAGCAGGTGGCCATCGCCGACAAATCCTACATCGCCGGAGGTGCCGCCTGCCTTTATCAGGCGCTCAGCGGAGACGGCTTTAACCAGATTCAAGGAGCAGACGGTCTTGGCAATCCGAGCTCCGATGGGCAGGTGGATGCCAATGAGGCGGTCAATGTCACCCTGACGGACATGCCCAGGGAGTTGTATACCCACAACAACAGCTCACTCTATTACATGGTGGATGGTTTCGGGCATCCCATCCGTTACATCAAGGCCGCACCGACCCAGAGCCCTGTCCCGGGCCAGCCACCGCCCAAGGCAACCACCATCAATCTCACCACCTACGACATCTGGTCCTA
This sequence comes from uncultured Prosthecobacter sp., assembly GCA_964642905.1. Classification (GTDB taxonomy): domain Bacteria; phylum Verrucomicrobiota; class Verrucomicrobiia; order Verrucomicrobiales; family Verrucomicrobiaceae; genus Prosthecobacter. Next base: position 23,512 of record CAZXPU010000046.1, on the reverse strand, counting down.
CGGCGAGGACACGAAGCACATCACTTCCACGGGAATCGACACCCAGAACGACACGACACTCGCCCGCGAAAGCGCCAAGTGGATCAAGAACTGGTGATTCGTTCCGGCTGCTATTTCTGGTAGATCGGCAGGAAGTGGTGATAAACGCTCAGGCTCAGCAGGGCCAGTGAAGTGGCATAAACAGGGCCAGCGCTTTTTTCATTGCCGTTCCTTGGAAACCATGCGCCCTCCGCATTTTGGGCGGCGACCAGCATCTGCTCTGTCTTCTGACGTGCTGTGGCGGCATGGTCACCCCCGCGCTGATACATGCCCTGGGCGTAGTAGTAGCAGCCGTAAAAAAACCAGGGCTCGTTGACCTCCGGCGGAAACTTCAGCAGCCAGTTCGAGGAGCCCAGGACTTCCGGGGCCTCATACTGCCCCGCCACCTGAAGGGAAAGCAGTCCTGCGGACGTTGTGGAGAAAGTCTGGCGGCCGCCATAAGGCTCGTAGCTGAAGGCGGCCTCCAGCTGCTTGAGCTGGCCGTTGCTGTCGCGTTCGGCGCGATAGCTGCGCTTGATGTAGGCCACGGCATTTTCAATCGCCTCCCTGGGCACCTCGATCCCGCTGTTTTTGGCGGCGCGCAGGGCCATGAGCTGCCAGACGCTGACACTGATGTCGCTGTCGCTGCTGCTTGGTTCATAGCGCCAGCCGCCTCGGTTCGCCTCGCTCTTGGGGGTCTGCTGGGCGCGCAGGATGAGCCTGACGCCCGTCTCCGCCATGTCACGAACCTTCCTGTCCGTGGTTTCATCAGGGGACATCCCGAGCATTTCAACCAACATGAGCGTCATGATGCCGTGTCCGTACATGCGGCTGCGATCGCTTCTGCCCAAGTATCCATTTTCATCAGGCTCGACGTGATCCGTGATGAATTTCAACCCCCGGTTCGCAGCCTCGCTCTCCGGCGTCCGATTGCCGGGAAGATGCCCGACGGAGGCAAGCCCCATGAGGGCCAGCGAGGTCATGGCCGCGCAATGGCTGGGAATGTCACCCGGACGCGGCTGCTGGCTGGACTTCTGTTCGGAGAAATGCCCGGCAGGCTGCTGCTGCTTCAACAGCCAGGCCACGGCCTTGTCCACACAGGTTTTGACCTGGGGCGAGATCAACTCCGGCGCGGGAGCTGCCGCCGACAGAGTCAGGCCGGGCAGCAAAAGCAGGGGCAGGATGCGGAAAGTCATGTGCAGTCTCGGATTAACGCCCTCACTTCAGCGCCTTGATCAGAACCTTCGAATTCCTGCCGCTCCGGTCATACTTCTCACGCCGGGCCACAGGCAGGGAGTCGGGCGTGGTGACATGAAAACCCATCTTCTCCTCAAAAAACCGGAAGGCCTGGGTGCTCAGAGCCACCAGCTCAGAACAGCTGCGCTGCCGGGCGACGTCCTCGGCATAGGCGACCAGCTTCTGCCCGTGCCCGCGGTTTTTGTGACTTCTGCGGACAAAAAGGCAGGCCAGCTCGGCGACCCTGCGGCCCTCCTCGTCATAAGAATGCACCGCCACGCAGCCAATCGGATTGCCGTCGGTTTCAAGCACGAAGAAATCCTTGATCTTCGACTGGATCTGCTCGCGAGTCCTGGGCACCAGGGCCGCATCGTCCATCGACTGCTGCATCATGCTGAGCAGCATGGGGATGTCCGAGGAGCGGGCCTTGCGGATCTGCTGATAATCATCGGCATGGATCATGGTGCCCACGCCTTCGTTGCTGAACAACTCCGCCAGCAGGGCCTCGTCCTGGGTGCCGTCCACGATATGTACCCTGGGCACGCCCTCCTGGCAGGCCAGGGCGGCGTAACGAAGCTTGGAAAGCAGGTTCACATCGTGACGCGGTTCCCTTTTACGGGCGATGTCCCGGGCATCCGCGACGGAAATCTGGGCAAGGCGGCTGCCATCCGGGCAGGTCAGACCGGCCTCCGAGACAAAGATCACCTTGGCAGCGCCAAGCGCGATCGCCACCTCGGTGGCCACCGCATCTGAATTCAGCCGCAGGGTCGCGCCGCGGCCGTCATAGCCCAGCGGCGGCAGGATCGGGATGATGTCCGCCTTCAGCAGCACCCTCAGGGATTCGGAATCCACGCGCTCGATCCGTCCGGTGAACTCCTGGTCGACCCCTTCAATCACGCCCGCTGGATGGACCACCAGGGCATTGGAGATGACCACGGGCAGTTCGAGCGCCGTCAGGTCCGCCATCAGCTCGCTGGCCTGGCGGGTGATCGCCTCCACCGCCACGTCAAGCGTCGCCGAGTCCGTCCGGCTCATGCCGTCGTCGCTGGTCAGCGAAACACCGCGCCTTTCCGCCAGCGACCGGATCTGGGCCCTGGCTCCGAACACGAGCACAACCTCGATGTTCAGCGACTGAAGCACCGCCACGTCCTGGAGCAGGCTGGCGAAGCCGGGCTGGTGCATGATCGCCCCGTCGATCGCGATGACGAAGGCGCGCTGCCGAAACTGCGGCACATAACGCAGGATGCCCCGCAGGTCCTCAAAACGAGCGGTGGGTTTGGTGATGGATTCGCTTTCGGCCACCGGTCAGTTTCGCGCAAAGAAGCCGACGTGCAAGTGAACGCCCCCGCCCTCTCCAATACCGGCGTTCAGGCCAGCAGGCTTTTCTCCACATGCCCGTGAATGTCCGTCAGGCGGTAACGACGCCCCTGGAACTTGTAGGTCAGGCGTTCATGGTCAATGCCCAGCAGGTGCAGGATCGTGGCATGGAAGTCGTGAATGTGCAGGCCGTCCCTCACCACGTTGTAGCCGAACTCGTCCGTCTCGCCGTGGAGGAGGCCCGGCCTGACCCCGCCGCCCGCCATCCAGGCCGTGAAACAGCGGGGATGATGATCGCGCCCGAAGTTGGGCTGGATCTTGCCCTGACAATAATTGGTACGGCCAAACTCACCGCCCCAGACCACCAGCGTGTCATCCAGGAGCCCGCGCTGCCGGAGGTCCTTCACGAGCGCCGCCGCCGGCTGGTCGGTTTCCTTGCAGAGCCTGGGCAGGGCTCCCGGCAGCCCGCCATGATGATCCCAGTCCTGGTGATAAAGCTGGATGAAGCGCACCCCGCGCTCGGCCAGGCGCCTGGCCTGCAGGCAGTTGGCGGCGAAGGTTCCCGGCGTTTTGACATCGGGACCGTACATGTCGAGCACATGCTGCGGCTCATTGCTGAAATCCGTGGCCTCAGGGATGCTGGACTGCATCCGGTAGGCCATTTCATAGTGGTCGATGCGGTTCTGGATCTCGACGTCCGGCGTGCCCTCAAACTGATGCTCATGCAGCTCCCTCAGCCGGTCGAGCATGGCGCGCCGTGAGTCGTTGCTGACACCGTCGGGATTGCCCAGGTAGAGGACGGGATCCTTGGCCGCCCGGAAAAGCACGCCCTGATGCTTGGTGGGCAGGAAGCCGCTGCCCCAGAGGTGCGCTCCGAGCGGCTGGCCGCCCTTGCCCTTGGTGATCAGCACGGTGAACGAAGGCAGGTTCGTGTTGTCGGCCCCCAGACCGTAGCTCAGCCAGGCCCCCATGCTCGGCCGCCCCGCAATCTGCGAGCCAGTCTGGAAGAACGTCACCCCGGGGCCATGATTGATGCTCTCCGTGAACATCGAGCGGATCACGCAGAGATGGTCCGCAATGCCGGCCGTGTGCGGCAGCAGTTCGGAGTACCAGCCGCCGGACTGTCCATGCTGCCGAAACTTGAAAGGCGACCCCACCATGGGGATTGAGGACTGGTTGCCCGACATGCCGGTCAGCCTCTGGCCGCCACGCACGGAGTCCGGGAGCTGCTCGCCATGGCGCTGGTTCAGCAGCGGCTTGTAATCATACAAGTCCAGCTGCGAGGGACCGCCTGACATGAACAGGTAGATGATTCGTTTCGCCTTGGGCTGCCAGTGCGTGGCGCCGAGCACCCCGCGGTCGGCCAAGGGGGCGGCGGCGGCCGCCGCCTGCTCCTTCATCAGCAGCTCGGCGAGGGCCGCTCCGCCCAGGCCCGAGCCCATGCAATTCAGCCATTGGCGGCGGTTGAGGAAAGGATTCAAGGTGTTCATAAAGTCGGGTCGTCTAACGCTTCACCACACAGGCGTCGTGGTTCATCAGCGCCTGGGCCAGAATGGCGGCGGCGGCGGCTTCGGCGGGAGGAATGGCCGGATCCGGCTTTGTCAGGCCGGTCTTGCGCAGCGCCTCGGCCTCGGCGGGAAACTTCCGATAATGCTGGAGCTGTTCCTCAAACAACTGCAGGCAGGTCCGCCTTTCCTGCGCATCCGGAGCACGGCCCAGGCAGAGCAGGAAGCCCGTCTCGACCATCTTTGACGCGTCCCCCCGGGCATCGCGGTGCAGGTTTTCACCCAGCACGCGCGCCGCTTCAACATACTGGGTGCCATTCAGAAGGATCAGGGCCTGGAGTGGAGACTCCGTGCGCTCACGCCGGGACGAGCAAACCGCCCGCCTCGGCGCATCGAAGGCCAGAAGCGCGGGAGGTGGGCTGGTCCGGCGCCAGGTGGTGTAAAGGCTGCGGCGGAACACCGATTCCGCCCCGGCCGGATTCACCGGCTTGAAGGCCTCGGTCATCTCATAGGGGTTCACCGGCGGCCCTCCCACCTTCAGGTTGAGCAACCCAGCCGTGGCCAGGGCGTTGTCACGAATCATCTCGGCGGGAAGCCGGAAGCGCGGCCCTCGGGCGAGCCATTGATTGTCCGGATCATCGGCCATCGTGCGGGCGCCCGCGATGCTGCGCTGACGATACACCCGGCTGCTCACGATCTCACGCACCAGGGCCTTGAAATCCCAGCCGCTCTGAATGAACCGCCAAGAGAGAAGATCAAGCAGCTCCGGGTACAGCGGCCTCTCCCCCTGGCTCCCAAAGTCCTCCGTCGTCCTCACCAGCCCACGGCCGAACAAACTGTTCCAAAACCGGTTCACGGTCACCCGTGCTGTCAGGGGATGTCCCGGATCGGTCAGCCATTTTGCCAGGCCAAGACGGTTCATCGGGGCACCCTTGGGGAACGCGGGCAGGGCGGCGGGAACGACCGGACCAACCTCCTCGGTGCGCTTGTCGTACTCGCCGCGGGTCAGCACATAGGCCTTCTTGGGGCGTGGCAGCTCCTGCATGACCATCATCTCCCTCTGGGCGTCCTGAAGCGCGTAAAGCTCGACGCGCGCCGCCTGCAGCTCCTTCGCGGCCTCCTTCGTCCTGGACAGGTCCCGACTGAAAACCCGCAGGTCATCCACCCGACCGCCTTTGAACCCACGGTCACGGAAACGTTCCCCCAGGCTGATGTTGTCGCCGCCACCGCCCTGGATGGTCCTGGTCAGCGAATCACGCACCACCTCCACGTCCGCCAGCCTGCCGTTGACATACAGGTGGAGTCCGGAAGCGCGGCTGCCACCGTCGTAAGTCACCGCGACATGCGTCCACTCACCCGGCTTGAGCATCTCCCTGGCCCGGATGGAAATGGCGTTGCCCGGCCAGAAGTGAATCAGCGACCACTTCAGCCTTCCCTCCTCGATCAGCAGTTCATAGCCGCGGCTGGCGGCATCCGTCCAGGCGCGGGAGCGGTGCAGCACCACCGCCCGCTCCTTCACGTCCGGCGTTTGCAGCCACAGGGCGATGCTGAACGGCTCCTCGCGCTTGAAATTGCCCAACGGCGTGTCCACCGGATCATCACCGCTGAACTGCACCGCACGTCCGAGCCGCCCCGTCACCAGCTTGTTCTCGCCCTTGAGAACGGCGGATGTCCTGTCCTCCGCCTTCACCGGCCTGCCATCCTTGCCTTGCTTGGAAGCCGGACCAGGCTTGGCCATCAAGTCGGCAAGACGGCCTCCCTTCAGTTCATCAAACGGGAAATGCGCCACCTGGCCCTCGAGCGATGCCGGCACTCCCTCCCGCAGGTCCAGTTTTGCAAGAACGGATCCGTTCGAATCAGCCGCCTCCAGCCCCCTCACCTTCGCCGCCAAAGCCTCCATCTTCCCCCGGGTCGGCGCATCCATGAGCATCATCGCAGGCGTGGGGGGCGACGGAGTGAAAAAGGAGTACAACCCGGCTTCGTCGATGTTTTGGAACATCGAAAACAGCCCGTAATACTCCTTTTGCGTCACCGGGTCATACTTGTGGTCGTGGCAGCGCGCGCACTCAAAGGTCAGGCCCAGAAAGGCTGTCGCCACCGTCTGCACGCGGTCCGCCACATACTCCACGCGGTACTCCTCCTCCACACTGCCGCCTTCGCTTTCCTGCTGGTGCAGCCGGCTGAAGGCCGTGGCCAGCCTTTGTTCATCCGTCGGGTTTGGCAGCAGATCCCCGGCAAGCTGCCAGGTGATGAACTGATCAAAGGGCAGGTTTTCATTGAAGGCCTTCAGCACCCAGTCGCGCCAGGGCCAGACCTCACGCTCACGGTCCACCTGAAAGCCGTAACTGTCGGCATAACGCGCCACATCCAGCCAGTCGACCGCCATTCGTTCCCCGTAGTGTGGAGAGGCCAGCAACCGAGTGACCAGATGGTCCACCGCCGTGTCAGGATCCAGGGCGTGTTCGGCCACAAAGGTGGCGACTTCCTCAGGCCTGGGCGGCAGTCCGGTGAGATCAAAGGCCAGACGCCGGGCCAGGGTCTCGGGCGAAGCCTCCGGCTGAAGATCGAGCCCTCGTTCTTTCAAGCCGGCACGGACCACCGAATCGATGTCGAGTCGCTGGAGCGCCTCTCCCCGCAGCGGAATAAAAGACCAGTGCGCCTCGTACTCCGCCCCTTCAAGGATCCAGCGCCGCAATGTGGCCACCTCCTCAGCCGTCAGGCTGCCCAGCTTTGATTTCGGCGGAGGCATCACTTCATCAGAATCCTGCGAAAGGATGCGCTCCAGGATCATGCTCTGCTCCGGCTGACCGGGGCGGATGTGTCCATCCTTGATGGCGGCATCTCTCACATCCAGCCTCAGGTCCGCCTTTTGATTCTTGGAATCAGGCCCGTGACAGTGAAAGCACTTGTCCGACAGGATGGGGCGGATGTCCCGGTTGAACTGCAGCTTACCTGCCGCAGAAACCCCTCCGGCCCAGACCAGGGTCAGAAAGAGGGTGGTGTTGACATGTCTGAAAATCATCTCCTTTAAAACGCGCGACAGGCGTGCCCTATTCGTTCAAGTCTGTATCTGATCTTGCCCCCTCTGCTGAAGGATACAAAAAAGCGCAGGCCGGGTGGCCTGCGCTCAAAGGGAATGTTCGCTGAAGAATCGCCGGTCTTACCAGCCCTGGCTGCGGCTGTAGGACACCTGCGAAAGGGCGCCGGGCTGCGGAGCGAACTCCGTGTAACCCCACCAGGGATCAATCTTGTCGTGGCGATAGTACATCGGACGATAGGTCAGCTTCCAGGAGGGCACCGGGAAGGTCGCCACCTCATAGACTCCGTAACCGGCACGGACGACCATCCTCTTCAGGCCTTCGACAATGAAGTCGGAAGCAGCGGCAACGGAACCGTCGGAAGCATTGGTCTTGTTCCAGACATTGAAGGGCTCAGAAGCTCCATAGAGAAGGTTGCCGATGCCACGGCTGAGCTTGCGGCTCCAGTTGAAGTGATGGCCTGGAGGGGATTGAATGTCAGCCTGGGCCACGCTGCAAAAGGTGACAGCGGCAATGAGTGAGAGGAAAATGCGATTTTTCATGCGGGACGCAGAGAGTTAGCCAATCCGCGGGGGGACTGGCAAGAACGAATCGTACTTTTTTGCGGCCCCATCCCCCCTTTTTGCCAGTTCTTCCAGCCTGACGACTCCAGGCCTTGCTCGCCTCCCCAATTTCCCCTGTCCGAGGCAGCCTCATAGGCGCTGCTGGCAGGGTTCATGCCACGAGACTCCCCGGGCCCGGCAAACAGCACCCGGCCAAGACAAAGCACAGGTTTCAGCAGCGCTTCACCCCATGCTTGGGTCGAAGTTTCCAGGCCACTCGGCAGCCCCCTGCAACATCGGCCGCCCACTCGACGTTTGAAAAAGGTAACCACCCACCACCGCTTATGGACACGAATCCTGACCGCGCGGCCGGCACCCCTGGGGTCCCCATGCCATCCAACCACACTGTCCACGGCCTTTCCGTGGGCGGACATGACCTGCGCCAGCTCCTGGTTTATCAGGTCCTGATCAAGAGCGGCCTCACGGAACCCTTCCGGATTCTGTTCAAGCCGCTGAAACGGTGGGTGCTCGCCCGCCATGTCTCCATCCACACTGCGGAAGGGGCGTCTGAGACAGTCGAACTTCCTCTCAGGGAGCCTGGAGCGGCCACCCTGGTGCTTTCCATCCTTCTGGCGCCCCTGGTGTTCCTGATGCTGCTGCCGCTGCTGCTGATCCTGGTCCCCCTGGCGCTCGGCGTCGCCTTCATCGCCCTGCTGGCGACCTGCCTCCAGTCGGACGAACCCATGATTCTTTCCGCAGACATCCCCGTCCCGGCACACCCCCGCTGACCCCTGTTAAAGCGGCAAGGGCGCGTCCTCGCCGATCACCCTCACCTCCAGCTCAAGCTGCACCCCGCGTTCGCGCTGGGCGGTCTCCTTGATCTCGGCCACGAGGTCCAGGACTTCGCGTGCCGTGGCGCCGCCCTCGTTGACGATGAAATTGGCATGCACGTCGGAAACGGCCGCCCTGCCGACGCGCCGGCCCTTGAGCCCAAGGTCGTCCACCAGCTTGCCCGCCCCGCAGAGCTGCGGGTTTTTGAAAATGCAGCCCGCGCTGGCTCCCACCGGCTGGCTGGTGCGGCGCTTCACCCGGCTCGCAGTCAGGCCGGCATCAATCGACTCGACGGAGGCGGGACTGCCCTTGAGCACGGCACCGACAATGTAGCGCTCCTCGAACTCGGCGATGCTCCGGTAGTGATGCTGAATTTCCGCCAGCGGCTTCTCCTGGAGACTGCCGTCAGCGGCGATGAAGCGCACGCTGACCAGATTATCCGCCATTTCCACGCCCATCGCACCGGCATTCATGCGGATCGCACCGCCCAGGTTTCCAGGCACGCCTTCCATCCATTCAAGCCCGCCGATGCCGGCATTGCGCGCGGCGCTGGCGATCTTCTTCAAGCGTGCACCAACCCCGCAATAGAGCAGCCCATCCTCGGCACGCACCTCCTCAAACTCGCCCTTGCTCGGATGGATCACCGCCCCACGGATGCCGCCGTCCCTGACCAGCAGGTTCGAGCCTCGTCCGATCACCCGGATCGGCACGCTGGCCGCACGCAGATGCTTCACCACCTCGGCGAAACCAGCCACCGTGCGCGGCTCGATCCAAAACTGCGCCGGGCCTCCGATGAGGAAGGTCGTGTGCCGGCTCATGGGTTCATAAAGCCTTGCCGCACCGCCGCCGTTCACCTCCAGAAGTTCCCAGAGCCGCTCCAGCACCGGCAGGTCCCGGGCGATGCAGCGGCCGATTTCATGGACGTTGCCCGCCCCCAGGGTGATGAGCAGATCTCCGGGACGCAGGGCGTTGCCCGCCTTGTCCCGCGCCTCAAGCAGCGTCGGTGTGTATTGAAAGCTCGAAGCCGGCCGCACAACGCCACGCTCCTCGTCATGCCTGCGCACCTCCTCGACGATGGTGTTGCCGCTGACACCGGGCAGCGGCTTCTCGCTCGCGGCATAGACCTCCGTAACAAACAGTTCGTTCACGTCGTCGAAGCTGGCGCCAAACTCCTTCTTGAGCAGCTGCGTCCGGCTGAACCTGTGCGGCTGGAAGACACAGACGACGCGCTCCGGATTCAGCCCTCGGGCGGTCGCCAGCGTGGCGGCAATCTCACTCGGATGATGCCCGTAGTCATCGACCACCGTGAAGCTCCGGCCGCTGTGACGGATCTCAAAGCGCCGGCGTGCGCCTCGGAAAGTTTTCAGCGCATGCTGGATGGCTTCAAAACCCACTCCAAGACGGGTCGCCAGGGCAATCGCGGCCAGGGCGTTGGAAACGTTGTGTCTGCCAGGGATGCCCAGCGTCGCCACGCCGAGCAGCCGGTCCCGGTGATAAACCTCAAAGTCCGAATGATCCGGCTTCATGGCCAGGATGTTCGCCGAAAACTCGCATTCACGGCTCCACCCATAGCTGACCCCCTGCTCCGTGCCGCCACAGACTTCACGTGCGACCGGATCTTCGGCACAATACACCCAGTGCCCGGGAGTCTGCGCGAGCAGCTGGCGGAACACCGCCTTGATGGCTTCGATGCCCTCGTAAAAATCCAGGTGCTCGGGCTCGATGTTCAGGATGATCGCATGCTGCGGATGAAAATTGACGAGGGTGCCGTCGCTCTCATCGCCCTCGGCGACAAACAGCTCGCCCTCCGCGTCCCAGTGGGCGTTGGAGCCGAGGATCGGGATCTCCGCACCGACGTAGTGACTGGGTTTCAGGCCGCCCTGGCGCAGCACATGGGCCGTCAGGGCGGACGTGGTCGTCTTGCCATGGGTGCCGCCGACAACGACCCCTTTTTTGTTCGCCATGACGGCGGCGAGCGCCTCCGCGCGGCGCACCAGGGGGATGCCCTGCTTGTAGGCGGCCTCATAGGCCACGTTACCCGGCTTGATGGCGCTGGAGTAGATGACCATGTCGCAGTCCTCCACCTCACGCTCCGTGTGGCCGTGGAAAAACTGCAGGCCGAGCTTTTGCAGGCGTTCCGTCTCCAGCGTCGTGGCCTTGTCCGAACCGCTGACCTTGTGGCCGAGCGACAGCAGCAGCAGCGCCAGGCCGCTCATGCCGGACCCCGCCACGCCGATGAGGTCGATGCGCATGGGATGACGGCTTTCTTTGAGGAGGCTGAGGACGGCGTGGGTCATGAGAAACGGGCGCGGATGGTAGCCCCGAATGCGGGACGGGCAAGAAGTGCGGTGACCGGATGACGTTCAGACCGGTCAGACCGCCTCGGAGCGGCGGTTGAAGGCCAGCAGGTCCGCATAACGGACTCCGGAGCCGCCAAAAAGGTCGAGGGCGCTGCCGACCGTGGCATCCACGCGTCCCATGCTCAGCTCCTGGATCCGCTGAAAATCCTCCAGCCGGTGAACGCCGCCCGCATAGGTCATCGGCACGGGGCTATGCTCACCCAGGAAAGCCACCAACCCTTCATCAATGCCCTCGCACTTGCCCTCGACATCGACGGCGTGGATCAGGAACTCCGCGCAGCAGGAGGCCAGGTGACGCAGCGTTTCAGGCGTCACCCGCAGGTCCGTCAGCGTCTGCCAGCGGTTCATCGCCACCGTCCAGCCCTCGCCCGTGGCCTTGCAGCTCAGGTCAATCACCAGCCTCTCACGACCTGCGGCGGCGATCATTTTGTCGAGCCTGATCTCTGAAAAGCGTCCGTCGGTTTCAAACAGATAGCTGGTGACGATCACATGGCTGGCCCCTGCCTCGAGATACTCCGCGGCATTGCACGGGCGGATGCCCCCGCCGACCTGCAGGCCGCCCGGAAAGGCGCTGAGCGCGGACTTGGCCGCCTCCTCATTGTTAGGCCCGAGCATGATGACGTGGCCGCCGGGAAGCGCATCCTGCCGGTACAGCGCGCCATACCAGGCGGCGTCACGATCACTCACAAAATTGGTCTTCAATCCAGCGCCGGAGTCGCTCAGCGTGGACCCGACGATTTGTTTCACCTTGCCGGCGTGAAGGTCGATGCAGGGGCGGAAGCGGGTCATTGGCTCGGGCTGGCTACCCCGCAAGGATTCGAACCTTGAATAAGAGATCCAAAATCTCCTGTGTTACCATTACACCACGGGGTAATGCGGTGAGGGGCGTTGAGAATACGGGGTGAAAAGGAATGTGCAACCGATTTGGCGGCACCTGGAGGCCGGGTGAACTCGGCATTTCTGCAATAAAAAAGCCCGCCGGAAATCCGACGGGCTTTCGTGAAAAACGGGTCGCAGATCAGGCCTTCGGGGTGTTGGGACCGCTCTCAGGCAGCTTCGGCTGGGCGATGTATTCCTTCGGAAGGTCACCTTTCAGGGCCTTCAGGAAGGTCACGATGCTGGAAACCTCCTCCGTGCTGAGGGTCTTGCCGAGCTGGTATTCCGCCATCTTGGCGACCATTTCTTCCAGCGACTTCACGGAGCCGTCATGCAGGTAAGGAGCGGTTTCCGTGACATTGCGCAGGCTGGGCACCTTGAAGAAGGCCTTGTCGCTCTCCTGCTTGGTGTGCTCCATGCGGCCGTTGTCCTTGAGATCAGGCCAGGCCTTCACCAGGCCCAGCTTCTGATACATGGCGCCACCGACAGCGGGTCCGTTGTGGCAGGTCACACAACCGGCCTTGGCAAAGGTTTCGTAGCCCTTCACCTCCTCGGCGGTCAACGCGTCCTTTTTACCCTTGAGGTAATCATCCCAGCGGGAGGGCGTCATCAGCTTGCGCTCAAAGGCGCCGACGGCCTTGCCGAAATTGTTGTAGTTGACCGGGTCCGCCTCACCCGGGAAGGCAGCCTTGAAGGCCTCCACATAACCGGGAATCGACTTGAGGACTTCCACGACAAAGTCGGCGCTCGGCATGCCCATTTCGACAGGATTCAACACGGGCCCCTTGGCCTGCTCCTCCACGGAAGGAGCGCGCCCGTCCCAGAACTGCGCGATGTGCAGGGCGGCATTGTAGGTGGTCGGTGAGCTGCGACCGCCAAGCTTGCCTTCATGCCCCGGTGAGAAGGGCAGGTTGTCCTGGCCGTATTTGTCGAGCACATGGCAGGAGTTGCAGCTCATCTTGCCGCCCTTGGAAAGGCGGGTTTCATAATAGAGCATGCGCCCCAGGTTGATCTTCGCCTCATTCAGCTCGTTGTCCGCAGCCGGGGCCTCGGAAGGCAGCGGCCTGAACATGGCGAGATAGGAATCCGAAAGCGCGTCAGCCTTGACGATCGGGGCGGTCATGGCCAGGGCGGCCATCACGAGCAGGGAGGAGGTGGTGCTTTTCATGAGGTTGTGAGGTCGGTAAAAAAACGCGTCCTGATCCATCAGGGTTGCAAAGATCGCAAGCAATCAGGCAATTGACGCCTGTCCCAGGCCGTCAGCGGAGTCATCGATGCCTGGATCAGAACCAGACACCGGTTGACGACCTCGTTCCTCCGCCCATGAATCCGCGCCCCTCCGGGCCCCTATTCACTTCATGAAACCCACCCTTCTCATCCTCGCTGCCGGCATGGGCAGCCGTTATGGCGGCCTCAAACAGCTTGATGCCATGGGCCCCTCCGGAGAGGTCGTGCTCGACTACTCGGTGTTCGACGCCATCCGCGCCGGCTTCGGCAAGGTGGTCTTTGTCATCCGCCGCGATTTTGAGGAGCAGTTCCGCTCCCAGATCGGCGCACGCTTTGGCGACCGCATCCAGGTGGACTACGCCTTCCAGGACATCAACGACCTGCCGGCCGGCTTCACGGTTCCGGAAGGCCGCACCAAACCCTGGGGCACCGCGCACGCGGTCCTGTCCGCCGAAAAGGTGGTCCACGAACCCTTCCTGATGATCAACGCCGATGACTTCTACGGCAGGGACGCCTTTGCAAAAATGGCGGCGAATCTCACCGCCGCGCGGCCTGATGACGGCATCGACCACTATTCGATGGTCGGCTACTACCTGAAGAACACCCTGTCCGACCACGGCAGTGTCGCCCGCGGTGTCTGCACCCGCGACGCCAACGGCATGCTGGCCTCCATCACGGAGATGACCAAGATCTTCAAGACCGCTTCAGGCGCGGAGAACCGTGAAACCGACCCTGCCCAGCCGCTGACCGGCGAGGAAGTGGTGTCGATGAACTTCTTCGGCTTCACCCCCAGCCTTTTCGGACATCTGCGCGCGGCTTTCACGGAGTTCCTCAAGGTGAGCGGCGGCGACGCAAAGGCCGAGTGCTACGCCCCGAAGGTCGTCGATGACCTGATCAAGGCGGGCAGGGCCGACGTGAAGGTGCTGGAATCGAACGACTCCTGGTTCGGCGTCACCTACCCCGAGGACAAGGCGGATGTCGTGGCCTCGATCCGCGCCCTGGTGGCCGCCGGCGCCTATCCGCAGAACCTCTGGGCCTGACCCACGCCTTACTCCTCCAGCCGAACCCGCAGCGTCGGTGGATTGTTGTGGGTGTTCTCACGGCTGGCAAACGCATGTGCCAGGCCGTTGCGCGCCGTTTCATCCGTCTGCCGGCAGATGATGAAGGTGATGCTGCCGTTGGTGTCGGCACGCAGAGCTTCGGCAAGCGCCTCTCCGCGAACGGTAAAGGCTCCGCGCGTCGTGCCCTGGGGAACGATGAACTCCCCAACCTTCACGGACTGGCCGGGAATGGGCAGGGTCCGGTGCGCAGGTTCTTCGTCGTGGGCCGGAGCCTGGGTCCAGGTCAGCCCCTCCTCCTTCCAGTTTTCCTGACCTTCATCGGTGAGCGCGTGAACAGTGAACAATGCGTCCGGAACCAGCGAGGCAAAACCCAGCTCGCTCGGCTCCACATGAATGACAAATTCAGCTTCAGCCACACGCCTTCCTTTGAATCGCGAAAGGTCAAAAGCGACATAGGCCTTGCGATCGAGCTTGTTGTCATGGGAGCTGTGCTTCACACGCAGAAAGGACTCCCTGCCGGTAGCGCGGATGTTCCCGCCGGACTGAATCCAGGAATCGCGCCCTTCCCCATATCCGCTGGTCACCGCCTGCCAGCCGTCACCCAGGTCACGGATCGTCTCGGGCAGCCAGCGCCCCGGCTCAGGCTGGTCATCACGGCTGGCGTCCGGATTCACCGCCCCGGCGAGGAAACCGCCATAGTCCACACGCTGCCCGGCGCGCAGCTCACGCGACTGAGCCTCGCCCTGCCGCTGAACCTCGACCAGGCCGTCGATGACATGCACGAGGCACTTGCCGTCCTCGCTGGCGCTCACTCCAAAACGCGTGCCCCAGTCCACCACCTTGGTTTCCGGCGTGTGAATGGTGAAGCCCTTGGCCTGCGGCGGCACTTCGGCCACCACGGTGCCCTTCTTCACCCGGCACTCCATCTTGGAGACCACCTCCAGGCTCACCGGCGCTTCCAGGGTCACTTCGGCGCCGCTTTCAAACTTCAGTGACGCCATGCCTTCCAGCAGCTCCAGCGTTCCAGGCGTCAGCCTGGCCCCCTCCACGGTCGGCAGGGCGCTGTTGCCCCATTTGCAGGAACGCGCACGTGCCAGGGTCGCCACCGTGTCTGGTGTTTCGTCCGTGAGCCAGAGCGTGCCCAGCACAGCCAGGGCGGCGGCGGCGGCGGTCAGCGCGTGCCAGCGCCAGGAGAGGCTGGCAGCCCTGGCGGCAGGTGTGGCCGGCTCATGCAGAAAATCCTGCTCGTCCAGGTGACAGAGCTCAGCATCCAGCAGGGCGGCCCTGGCCAGCACCTCCCTGGCTTCTCCACCTTCCAGGATCAGCCCGTTCAGCCGGGCGGCCTCCTCCTCGCTGAGGGCTCCGGAACGCGCACGTTCCCAAAGCTCCAGCAGCTTCCATTGTTCAGCAGGTGTCATGTCTTTGTTGTTTAAATCAGTGTTAGGCTTCCCGGGCAACCTGACGCTCCACGCATTCCATCAGGCTCAACCGCACACGGCTCAGGGCCCGATACACAGCGCCCGCCGTGCGGCGCAGTTTGTCGGCCACCTGCTCGATCTCCAGGTCTTCATAATAGCGCATCTGCACCAGCTGCCGATGCTCCTTCGGAAGGCGCGCCAGACAGGCCCTGAGCGCCTCCTGACGCAAGGAAACATCTCCCGCCAGCTGAGTGACCGCCATTCCCAGCGCCTCCAGCGCCACCTCGTCCAAGGGCAGATGCTCACGTTTCTTCTGCCGTCGATGGGTCAGAATCTGATGAAAGGCCGTCTTTCTCGCCCATGCCAGAAAATGGGTGCCAATCTGGAAATCATCAAAATGCTTCCAAAGCAGCATCTTGGTCTGCTGCAGGATGTCCTCCGCCGCCGAATCCCGGGGCACCAGGCTATGGACATAAATCGACAACGCCCGCTCATGCGTCGTGAGCAGTTCCAGAAAGGCGGTGGTACGGTCAGCTTCAGCCATGGCAGATCAATCTCTGACGTGAAAGGCAACCCGAGGGCGAGTTTGGACAAGGCATTTGATTGCTGAAAACAAAATATTCAAAGGAGCGCCCCGATTCAGCCCTGTTTTTGGCATCTGTTCACAGGTTGTTCACAAGCTTGGCCAAGTTATTCAAAGGCTTCATCTCGTGAACCCGAAGCCAGCGTCGCAAAAGCGTGTGACCCGCCTTCCGACATTCGTGGAACGTCTTTAAAAAAGGCGTGGAACTCAACAAAAACGTCACACGCACGCTGGAGCCCATCTTCCAGAAGGCTCGCAAACGGCCGCATTACAGTCCGTCAAAATCCCATCTCAACCATTTGACGTTGAACATGTTAAACGACAGCAAGCAGCTTCCGCAAGCTTTCCGGCCAAGTTCGCCTCATCCCCTGACTTCAATTCAAACGGGATTGGGGCTTCCGTGAAATCAATGTGAAAAACTTCCTGCCTGCTAAACCTCCTGAAACCTGGGCTCTCGCCCACTTTTTGCGATTCTTCATCAAGTCCCACGCGTCGGATCGGGCTCTCTAGGGAGCCTCAATCTTCAGGCTTCTTCACATTGACCTGAGAACAAGGCTTTCCCCATGCCTGACCACCTTCAAAACCTCGCACGCGACGGGAGGCAATCTATCATAAAATGAGTTCCGGACGGCGCCGAACTAGAGCGTCCTCCCTTGAACAGTTGCGCAGTCAGTAAGAACCCGGCAGATGATTAGCCCGGCTGCAACGCACAACGGATCGCAGACGCACTCGCAGTTGAGCATTCCATTCCCTGAGGTCTTGACACCTGCGGCCCCGGGTTGATGCACGTCATATCCCCTTCAGGAGTCTCCACCATGCCTAACCACGAAGTTACTCCCCCCATGGCTCATCTCATGAGATTTAATCTCGAAATTTGGGTCGCTGCCGGGTGAAAACACCCAATCAGCAGGTGCGACCGAAAACAGCCCTGTGCCATGGCGGAATTTGAGGTCCACGATCCATGCATCGTCATCAAGGTTGTCTTTGGAATATGCACAATGTCCTGACCGTCCGCCTTTTGCACTCTTCCACAGTGACCTTCTCGCCCAAAGTTGCTCGCAACAGTTTAGGTGCCACCATGATACGGCCGCCATTGCAGGTGTCATAAGAAGACGCCTCACAGTCTCTAAACGGGGCGGCGGCAATGAGCGCGGAATGGCATGTGGAGCCGGGCATGAAGTGGGATTGACGGAAACAAGCAGCATGGAAACACGCCCTGCTATTTTGCCGGGCGGCCAAGAATGGCAGCTCCACTTTTCGGAGCGGGGTCATTCTTCGCGTTGCTGATAAAAAAACCATACCCGCCTTTAGCAATACCCTTCTGTATCAGGATGCCCCTGAACGCAGGATTCGCAGCAGATGGATTGGTCCAGTCAGGCGCAAAGACCCCATGAAACATTCCTGCCGCAGAGGAACTCGTGAGCGTAAAGCTTTTGTCAGTGGAGGGAATTTTGGCGATGGTGTTGCCGCTGATGTTTAAGTTCGTCTTCGAAATGATGTCCCTAAGGTTGCCTTCTTTGAAAACCAACCCTGCATTGCCGCTGGCTGATGGACTGTCGAGACCAAGAGTGGCATCAAGCTTAACGGCCCCGCTATAGAGAGCACCAAAGCTGTCGAGCAAAACGCCGTCTGGCCAGCCGGCGGGGTAAAGCCTCACCATGCTGCCCTGTGCAGCGGCGCGGAACCAGCGCAAATGAGCAGTAAGGTCGCTGTCAGACTGCGTGGTGTCCAGGATGAATAGCCCGGACACTGAGCTGCCCTTGACCGCAGCAGCACCAGGTGTGGCCAGCTGCACCAAGACAGGTGCTGAATTTCCCTGCAGAACCGCGGAACTGGCAGTGATCGCGACCCCGTCCGCCAGTGTGCCGGTCAAAGAAACCGAGCCGTTGCTGGACAAGATGAACGTAGCGAACCCATGCCCGGACAGAGGGCCGGACTCCGGTGCCGTCAGAGAGACTGTGTAAAAGCCTTTCGTGGCCGAGTTTAGCAGCGCCCCGGGTGCTCTGACACTGCTGCTGTAGATTGGCCGCGTTGCGACTCCAGCGCTTGTGTCCGGGCCGTGAACCAAATCGGCGATGATGGCGCCGCTATCGAAGCGCAGCATCAGTGAGCGTCCGCCAAAGCTGAGCATCGCCACCTTCGCCGCACCTGTGTTGAAGACGGCTCTGCCATCCCCGAAAAAAGCAGCAACGACAGGCTGTGCCTGACCAGCGATGAACAGCCTGCCTGTAAAGCCGCCGGAGGTTGTCATGGAACCAGTCAGGAGACCTTCCGTGGCGTTTGATGAAGGCGTGGCGCCCGTGGGGCGGATCAGGCCTCGGTAGGTGTTCGACAACCCGGGCGGCGGCATAAAGGGAGTGGGCATGAAGCCGGCCGTGATGCCCGCATCGGCCGTCGGCATGGTGATTGTGGCAACATCGCCGAGCGGCGCGGC
Organism: uncultured Prosthecobacter sp.; assembly: GCA_964642905.1. Lineage (GTDB taxonomy): Bacteria > Verrucomicrobiota > Verrucomicrobiia > Verrucomicrobiales > Verrucomicrobiaceae > Prosthecobacter. The sequence continues at coordinate 5,066 of CAZXPU010000046.1, read as the reverse complement.
GCCGACAGGCAGTCCAAGCCATTGATTGAACACGAAGCCGGCTTTCGCCTTGGCGCTCAGCTTGACGCTGGTGCCTGGAACAACCTGCGAAGCCCTTGGATTGGCGGCTGCCGTGAGCGGAACCATCTGCGAAGCCGCCCCTACCGGCGTCGCTGCAAGCGCCAGACTGCCGTGTGCCGCATCGCTCCGGGTCAAAGTCAGCAGGTAACGCCGAGTGAAGGTGAACTTTCGTGTGACACTGGTGCCGTTGCCTAGCAAATCGTAGGCGGTGACGATCAGCGTGTTGCTGCCCTCCACAGGGCTGATCGGAAGCGTGAATGGCACTGCCGTCGCAAACTTTGCCAGACCGAGGACCGCCGGCACCGCAGCGGCACCGTTCAAGGCAAGCTCCACCCGATCAATGCCTTTGGCGTCACCTGCGGTGCCGATCACTGTCAGCGGGGCAACGGCGCTGACTTTGGCGGCAGAAGGCACAGCCAAGGTGAGAGTGGGCTTGGTGTCATCTGCAGCCAGGATTATGATCGACGTCTCGGTGGTCGGGCCAAGCCCGGCACCCATGGTTGCGCTGCGCAGCTTTACCTTGAACTTTTTATTCGGCACCGCCGAACCCGTCCTGGGGATCAGGCTCAGCTTGAAAGTGGCGGTGTCTTCATTTGCTCCAAACAGGCCACCGGCAGTTTCTTCGGAGAGATCCACATAATCAATACCTGCGGTTCCCGCAGAAATCGGGGGAATCGAAGAAGGTACGCCGTCTTCCGTGTCGAGTGTAAAGGAGACAGGAAGCGTTCCATCCTTGCGCACCAGCGTCAGGTCTACCTCCGAAGCCCCCTGCCGCAGGACATAAGCCGTGCTTTTGAAACCTACGATCCCCGGCGCTCCCTCGACTCCGGCGCCCTGAACATCAAACGAAAATGAGCCGACGGGCTCCACATTGGTCGAAATCGTCACGGAGGCTCTGCGAACCCCTGGGCCAAGAGGTGCGAAACTGATGGCGAAGGGACTGGAACCACCGGCCGCAATCGAAGCGGTTGGGGGGCTTGTAAGAATGAATTCATCGGCATGCGGGCCGCTGATTTCAACCCGGGCTGGCGTTGTAAGGGCCAAGGTGGAGGTTCCTGGATTGGTGATAGTAAAAATGTGAGTGACTCTTCCACCGGCAGTGCCAGCCTGACCGAAATCCGTGCCATCGGCACCTGTTGGAGAGTCATCCCCGTTGGCAATGTCCAGTTGTTGTCCACGCAAAGCGATGCCCGGCTTCAGGAACGTCACCGTGATGGAGGAATTGGAGGTCGCCCCATAATCGATCGAGATGTCCGCAGAAGGGTATATTGAGATCGGCGGCATGCCGCTGCGGGTTCCCTGGTAGGAGACAACGGTGTAAGGAACCCCGGTCAAAGGGACGGGTGGCGGACTTACCACGATAACACCGCCGGTGTGGGCAAGGCCGCCGCTCAAGGCGAGAGGAGGCTTGCCGGACGAGTCCAGACTGAGGTAGCATGTTCCGCCAGACTGGGTGAACGAAGCAATCGCCGCAGGCGACCGGAGTGAAAGCCCCCCCTGAACGAGGTGTAACTTCAAACCTGCGTTCAGATTGCCCGCCAGCTTCAATGCAGCACTGCCTGACTTGATGAAGGCAAGGTTGTTGCCAAGGTTTCCCGTGAATGTCCGGTCAATGGTCTGGGTTACCGTCAGCGAGGATGACGGACCGCTTCCCTGGATGATTCCGGTGAAGCCCGACAAGCTGCCGATCAAAGACGCGGCATTTCCCAGTTGCACCAGCGGGCTTCCTTCACCGAGGGAAAGCACGGCCGAGCCATGGGTCCAGGGTTCATTGAGCAATAGCGATGAATAGGCGCCATTGAGGACAATCCCGCCCAGCGAGTCGAGACCTCCGGGACTGTCATTGATCAACTGCGAAGAAAGCCCCACGGTGACAGTTCCGCTCCCGAGCGCCCGCGCGGCACCGGCACGAAGGGCGGCCTGCTCGTCCCCCCCACCGGTGTGGGCGACGGACCAGTCGCCGGCAAACGTGTTGTTCGCGGAGTTTACAGAGATCTGACGCAGGTAACTTCCGCTTCCGGCATTGGAATCGGACAGAACGGAAACACTCCCAGCTCCGCTGATGGGTCCAGTGAGGTTCACCTTGTTCTCATAACTTCCGCCGTTGATGCGGAGCGTGGTTGAACCCGCGAAGCTGAGGGCCGCGCCAACGGCGTGCGTGGAGGATCCTGTTGAACAACGAAACTGGATCGTTCCTCCATCCTCGACAAACGTCGCAGGCAGGTTGTAGGAGACATTCTGGTTGGTAAAGGCATGCAACCGGGCAAGGTCCAGAGTGGCGCCTGATTTCACGCGCAGACTTCCTGCAACAAGAGCCTGCGAGTTGGAGCCGGGGTCATTGGAGGTGACCAGGTGTGCCACGGCATACTCTTCGCCCGTGTTTTGTGATCCCGAGACCGGGGCGGACGCGCCGCTGTTCCAAGTGGCGGCGGCATCCCATTCGCCGGCGGCGATGGATGTGATGTGATCATTGATGATGAGAGTCGCGGACGATGGGGCGTCCAGCGTGTAATCACCGCCACTGTTGATTGACAGAATCAGGCTCTCTGAAACACCATCCGGCTCCGATGCGACAGGATTGATCGTCACGGTCTGCGACAGCACACCATCGGGCAGAGTCACATGATCCGGCACGGCTGCATAATCCAAGCCTGCCACGGCAGTTCCCGAAAGGCTGTAGGAAACGCTGATGCTGCCGATGGGATGATCACGAGTGATGGTGAATGAACCGGGAACGGGCCCTCGCTTCGAAGCCGGCAAGGAGGCGGTGACTGCAACTGCGGGCAGCGGCGCCGCCAGAGCCGTGAAAGTCACCGGGGCAGAATCCACAACGTATCCCCAGTCCCCGTAAACTGCGCGAGCCGTGACGCTGTGCACCCCCGGGTTCAGCGCTGAAACCTGGGTGGAATAAGGCATTTCTGATGAACTGCCCAGGAGTGTTTCGCTTTCCACAAATCCGACCGAGTCCACGATTTCCGCCTGAGTTTCAACCGTGGCGGAGAACTGCACTTTGACAGGCGGGATGGACGTCCCCCCAAGCGGTGAACTGAGGCTTATTGAAGGCGGCTGGACCGCCTGCTGGTAGAGCGACTCCACATCAGAGGCGGCGAAGGTTGCAGCGTAGACGCGAACGTCGTCAAGCCATCCTTTGAAGTGCCGGGCCGGGCTGCCGGAATCCCACCCCATGTACATCACGCCGTCAAAGGCTTCCGGGGACTGCGTGGCGGCGTTGGCGGCTTGCTGCAAACCTGCGGGCGTCCGGAGATACAAAGTCGTCCCCGCTGAAGAAACCGCCATCACTGCCAGGCACCAGGTGTTGTCCGGCGGCACAAGACCCGAGTCCCAGGAGCTTCCGCTTCCGTCCCAGGTGTAACGAAGTTCATTGGATGCGCCAAAATGGAGCCCGGCGGAGGAGGATCCGGAACGGGTGAAGATCATGGCTGCGTTGGGAGCCTGGACACCGTCGCGCTTGAACCACACGCTGAAGGTGATGGCGTTGGTGTTATAGTTGGGCGCCGGGATCGAGGTGCGGTCATCGCTTCCGTCATAATAGGCTCCCCTGCGGGTCACTGGATTCATTCCATCCTGATTCACCAGCACTCCATTTTGATGAGCGCCATTTTGACCGGGTCGAACACCGTCGACGGCGGTGGCTCCGGCGATGTCGTCCAGCGTCCAATGATCGGCAAGGCTGAGCACTTCGGCGCGGGGACGAATCATGGCGAAACCAACAGCCTGCATCCCGGATGAATCCTGAATGCGGTATCTAAACCAGTCCGTGCCTGCGTAAAAGCGTGCGGGAGGAGTGTATAAGATGACATCCCTGCCGTCCGGACCGGAGCCTGCGGAGCGGGTGAGCGTGCCACCACGGCTGGAGACAGGGTCAAAACTATGAAGGGTGATTGCATCGCCATTGGAATCCGAATCATTCGCCATGACATCGATGCGCACGGAGCTGTTGCGCAGCATGCTCGCGGTGTCTTGGTTCGCACGGGGAGGAAGGGCCAAGGCATAAGACCCGAGATCGTCCAGACTGGCGACCCTCGATATCCTGTGACTGATGATTTTCCGCAGCTCCGAGCTGGAAAAACGGGACAAAGAGTTGCCGGACATGATCGTCGGGCCTTCCGGATTGCCGCCCCCCTCAAAATGAGAGGAGCTCCAGTTGTGGCCGGCTTCATGACGCCAGACCCCGGAGAAATCGCCAGCAGCATCCGAACCGTTGGCGGAATACCTGGAGCTTCCACCAATGACACCGACATAGGCAAGGCCGCCATTGGCACGCGGATGAGCGACCAGCCCGATGTCGTGTGTGGAGCCCATGGGGATGCCCGTGTTCCACAGGGTCCGCATGTGGGGCAGAAGGAGCCCAGTGCTCCCGGCATCCGCCATGTAGGGATCCTGGGATGAATTCGCACGGACGATGATCTTTCCAATTCGGTGAAGAATCGCCGCATCCCGAAGGTAAACCATGTTGGCGGACATGACGGACAACTCGCATTGCTCGACCACCGCATCGACCGTACCGCCACAGGTCACATAGTGATCGTAGGTCGAGTCGATCCCAACCTCCGCCGCATAAACGCGGGCACCCGCACCGCCGTCGGAAACCACCGTGGTCGGCCAGGCTGGTATAATGCTGCTGCCGCTAGCGCTCGACACCCCCCCGGTGCTTGCCCAGGTTTTGCCATCCTCGAATGACACCTTGGAAAGCACTGTGCCGTTGGCGCGACGAACACAGATGGCGACCGCGCCAGGATATCCAGAGACGGTCCCCAGATAAGTGCGGGCGACATCGGCGGAATAAGTCGAGTATGACCCATCCGCCTGTTGCACGAGGACCTGAAAGTTGCTGCTTCGGATCGAATGAAGCGTGAAATTCACACTCACCGACTGGCTGGAGGTGCTGATCGTGGTCGTGAATTTCGCGGGCGGGACTTGTGCATGAGCCGGGGGGGATAGCATGCACGCGACAAACATCAGAATTGCAGGCGCACCCAACAAGC
>CAZXPU010000045.1:0-38490 GCA_964642905.1 uncultured Prosthecobacter sp. | reverse complement strand
ATGCCTCCGCGACCCCTGTGCCCAGCCCGGCTCCGGCACCTGCGCCAGCGCCAGCGCCAGCGCCAGCGCCCGCCCCGGTGGTCGGCAGCACGCCCGCCCCGGCTCCGACGCCCTCCCCAGCCCCTGCTGCCGCCGCTCCGGCTCCGGCGGGCAATGAAAAGCTGGTCTTTCAGCATGTCATCCTGCCGATCTTTGAAGCCAAGTGCAACAAGTGTCACAATGAGGAAAAATCCAAGGGGGACCTTCGCCTCGACACTTATGAAGTCACGATGAAGGGCGGTGAAAACGCTGACAACATCGTTGCCGGCAAGCCGGATGACAGCCTCACGATTCAACGCATCCTGCTGCCCCTGGATGACGACGAGCACATGCCGCCGGAAGGCAAGGAGCAGGTGACACCCGCTGAACTTGCCGCCATTCGTTACTGGATTCAGGCCGGTGCCAGCGCCACCCAGAAGGTGTCCGAAGCCCAGTTCCCACCGGAGGCCAAGGAAGCTGTCAAACTTTGATCTTCAGCCGCCTTTGGAAGGGCGGCGCCCTGAAATGCGTTTTGCCTCATTGCTGTTACTTTCACCCCCCAGTCATCACACCCCCTCATGAAGAAAATCCTGCTGCTTCCGGTCCTTTTAGCCCTGAGCCTGCACGCCGCCGATCCGGCTGCCGTTGATCCGGCCGTCAAGGCTGCCGTGGACAAAATCAATGCCTCCGGAGCCTCGCTCATGCCCATCGCCGCCGATGGCAAGACCTATCGGTTCACCGCGCTGAATGTGGCCAAGGAGTTCACGGATGCTGGCCTCGACGCCCTGGCGCCGGTGGCTGACAAGATCAGCTCCCTGGACATTGCCCGGTCGAAGGTCACGGATGCCGGTCTGGCCAAGGTGGCCGCGATGAAGAACCTCACCGAACTGCATCTGGAAAACACGGCCATCACCGACGCCGGTTTGGATCATCTGAAAGGCCTGGCCTCGCTTGAGTATCTCAATCTCTACAACACCAAGGTCACCGACGCCGGTCTGCCCAAGCTGGCCGGTCTGGCCAAGCTGAAGTCGCTTTACCTCTGGCAGAGCGGCGTGACCAAGGGCGGAGTCGCCGCGCTGAAGGCCAAGCTGCCCAAAACGCACATCAACAACGGCTGGACGGCTGAGGACGATGCCAAGCCAGTGGCCGTGGCTGCCGCCGCTGCTCCTGCCGCCGCGCCAGCGGCTCCTGCGGCCAAGCCCGCCGCGGCACCCGCCCAACCCGCTGCGCCAGCCGCCACTGCCAAGCTGGATCCCGCCATCGCCGCCAAGGCCGTGGTTTACCGCGATGTCGTCGCTCCGATCATGCAGGCCAAGTGCGTGAGCTGCCACGGTGAAGAGAAGAAGAAGGGCAAGCTGCAGCTGCACGACTTCGCCGCCATCCTGAAGGGCGGAGGCGACGGGGCCACCACCGTCATTCCCAAGAACAGCAAGGACAGCCTGCTGCTTGTCCGTGCCAACCTGCCTGCTGACGACGACGAGCACATGCCGCCGAGCGACGAACCTCAGCTGACCAAGGAGGAGGTGGCCCTGCTGAAGTGGTGGATTGACAGCGGTGCCTCGGACAAGGACACGGTCGCTGCCGCGAAGCCCACCCCTGAAGTGGAAGGCGCCCTGGCGGTGCTGCTGGCCAAGGGCCTTCCCAAGACTGCCACGGTGGCCAAGGTGGAAAAGGAAAAGCCCAAGCCGCTGACGGAGGCTGAGAAGAAGCTGGTGGCCGACATCACCACCAAGATGACCGCTCTCAACGCCAGCCTGATGCCGCTGGCGCAGGACACGGAGCAGCTTCGCCTGAGCGTCATCAATGCCGCCGACAAGTTTGGCGACAAGGAGCTCGCGCTGCTTGAGCCGATCGCCGCCCAGGTGGTCTGGGTGGACCTTGCCCGCAGCCAGGTGACGGATGCCGGTGCCGCGACTCTCGCCAAGCTGGTGAATCTGGAGCGTCTCCACCTGGAAAACACCAAGGTGGGCGACGCAGGCATCGAGAAGCTGGCCGGTTTGCAGAAGCTTGAATACCTGAACCTTTACGGCACCAAGACCACGGACGCCGGAGCGAGCAAGCTGGCCGGAGCCAAGGGACTCAAGAAGCTGTTTGCCTGGCAGACAGGCATCACCAAGGCAGGTGCGTCCGCTCTCGAAGGCAAGATTCCCGGGTTGAAAGTGAACGTCGGTCTCAGCGAGGCGGAGATCGCCGCCCTCACCGCTCCTCCGCCTGCGCCCCCGGCCCCCGCCAAGAAGGAGGAGCCGAAAAAGGCGGATCCCAAGGCCGCCCCGGCCCCAGCCGCCAAGCCTGCCGCCGGCAGTGATGTCATCAAGACCGCCATGAAGCAGTCCTTCAAACCCGATGACGCCCTGTGCAAAAAAGTCTCCGGCGGCACGGCCAGCGAGGCCGACCTGGCTCAGATGCTCAAGATTTGTCAGACCATCTGCGCCGCCACGCCTCCGAAGGGCGACAAGGCGGCCTGGGTGAGCAAGTGCCAGGCCCTGATCGCCTCCGTGAAAAAGATCCAGGCCAAGGATCCCGCAGGCATTGAAGCCTTCAAAAAGGCGGTCAACTGCAAGGCCTGCCATTCGGAGCACAAGGGATCTTGATTTTTGAAGGTCCGAGCGCCTGCTCATTGCCACCCTGTCCCTTTCCCGGGGCCTGGTGGCATCACCGCTCCGAAAAGACGTTGCTCCGCAGCTCTTCCGGCACATCTGAACCGTGCCGTGCGTATCTTCGTGGCATGCGTCCGTGCCGCTGCTAATCCTTCCGCCCCTCATGCGTTTTCCTTTGATGAAACTTCCCCCCACCTGCATCGCCTGCCTGGCGCTGCCCCTGCTGATTTCCTGTGAACCCGTGTCCGAGCGCATGGAAATCACCCGCACCCGGGAAATCTCCCAGCATGAGAGCAGGCCGAAGGTCGGCGCCTACCCTCAGGAGCGGTTTGGGGATGAACGCCTGATCTGGGAGACTCCAGCCGGCTGGGCCCAGGCCGAGCGCAGCCAGATGCGTCCCGTCAACCTCACCTTCGGGCCTAACAAGGAGGGTGAATGCTACCTGTCCCTGCTGCCGGGTGGCGGCGGCGGCTCCCTGGCCAACGTCAACCGCTGGCGCAAGCAGATGGGTCAGCCTGAGATCACCGAGGCGGATCTTGAACAGCTGCCGAAAAAGAAGCTCATGGGCATCGACGGCACCTATGTCAGCATCGACGGCGCCTACACGAGCGTCGGAGCCACCGAGGCCCGGCCTGAGCATCGGATGCTAGGCATCGTGGCCTCCATGGGTGAGGCCGGATTGTTTGTGAAAATGGTCGGCCCCAAGGCCCTCGTCGAGGCGAACACCCAGGCCTTTGAGCAGTTCGTCACGTCCCTCCGCCTCCGCATGCCCCAGGGGCAGTAAACCTTTTGCCAACCCAGCCCGATGTCAGCCCCTTCCAAAAGCCTTCCCGGCAAGATCTTTGACCTCCTCTCCTCCTATGGACTGGCGATCATCGTCCTGAGCTTCCTGCTCATCAACACCTACCTCGGCACGCTGTCCCAGAAGGACATTGGTCTGCTCGACAGCCAGGCAAAGTATTTCGAATCCTGGTTCCTGATCCACGACATGAACCTGGGCGGCATGCTGCTGCCCATCCCGCTTCCGGGCGGCGCCCTGCTCATGGTGCTGCTGTTCATCAACATGCTCTGCGGCGCCGTCATCCGCATCCGCAAGGGCTGGCGCACCATCGGCGTGCTGATCTCCCACGTGGCCATCATGTTCATGCTGGCCGCCGGTTTCGTCAGCTTCCTCTACAAGACCGAGGGCGCCATGCCGCTGTTTGAAGGGCAGACCAGCGACCAGTTTCAAAGCTATCATGAACGCGTCATTGAGATCCGTCGATGGGCCGCCGATGGCAAGGGTGACAGTACCGCCATGGTGATTCCCATGAAGCACTTCGCCGACCTTGAGCCCGGTCGTGCCCGCACCTTTTACGGCAAGGACCTGCCGTTTGAAATCCAGGCCACCGGCTACCACCGCAACGCCAACGTCGTGCAGGCGGAGGCCGAGGACAAGACCGCCGTCGACGGCTACCGCATCCAGCCTGCCCCCAAGGCCAAGGAGGACGAGGCAAACACCGCCGCCCTGGAGCTGCGCGTGAGGCTGAAGGACGGTTCCGAGCAGCGCGGCATCCTCTGGGAGCGCGAGTTTGAGCCCTTCACGGTCAAGGCGGGGGACGTCAGCTACACGCTCGCGCTCAGCCGCATGAAGTGGAAGCTGCCCTTTGCCATCCGCCTCAATGACTTCCAGCGCGAGCTTCACCCCGGCACGATGAAGGCCAAGAAGTACACCAGCCACGTCACCAAGATCACCGATGGCAAGGAGGAGCCCAAGGTGGTGACCATGAACGTCCCGGTGCGCGACCAGGGCTACGTCGTCTACCAGGCCAGCTTCAGCCAGGGCACGAGCGGCGAGCAGTCGGTGTTCACCGTGGCCAGCAACCCCTCCGACCAGTGGCCGCTCTGGAGCTGCGTGGCCGTGGCCGTCGGTCTCGTCATCCACTTCATGATGCACCTCATCCGCTTCCTCCGTCATGCCCTGAAGCCGAAGGCGGCCTAACCTTTTGTTCCCCCCATCCATGAGACGCTTTCTGCTTGCCTGCCTGCTGTCCGTCACCGCCCTTGCGGCCGCCCAGCAGCTTCCCGAACCCTCCGTCATTCTCGACAAGGAGGTGGTCGCCAGCTTTCAGTCGCTGCCCGTCCAGGAGGGCGGACGCATCAAGCCGCTGGACACCTACGCCCGCTTTCTGCTGCTGCGCATCCACGGCAAGCAGAGCATCTCCGTCGAGCATGAAAAGCTGCCCGGCATCCGCAAGCTGAAGGCGGTTGAATGGCTGCTGCTGTCCTGGTTCCGTCCGGACATCGCCCGTGACCTGCCCCTGTTCGTCGTCGACAACTCCCAGGCCGTCGGTGAGATCGGCGTGGATCCGAAGGGGTTGCGCGACCGCTATTCCTGGAACGAGATCATCAAGGGCAGGGAGGAGCTCATCAAGCGCGCCCAGTCCTACGGCCAGATTGAGTCCGCCGAACAAACTGGTGTACAGCGCAATGTCATCAATCTCGCGCGCAACTTCTTCGATTTTGACGCGGTCAGCGATTTCATGACCGCCGCCCGCACTGATTGGAAGAAGGAGGTGGACGCCATCCTGTCGCCGGAACTGGCGAAGGAGGTCACCGGCGGCAAGACCATCAGCGTCTGGGATCTTGCCATGAAACTGGGAACGCTGATCCGGGAGAACAAGATCCAGGGCGGCTCTGAGGAAAGCCAGAAGATCCTGAACCTCTTCATCGACACCACCCTGCGCCCGGGCAAGACCCTGGCCTTCATCCCGCCGGAGGATGCCAAGGAGGAGGCCTGGCTGCAGGTCGAGCAGACCGTAACCAACATCATGAGGGAGGGCAAGCTGCCCGAGGGTGAGCTGAAGATCTCCAAGGCACGAGACGCCCTTTTTGCCGCCAGCCTGAAAGCGGAGACCTTCAAGCCTGCCGTTCAGGCGTTTGTGGGAGACATCCGAGCCGCCGCCGAGAAACGTGGAGAGCTGGGCCAGGTGGACCGCGAGGTGACCTACTACAAGCGCGATGACTTCACCCATGCCCTGGTCTGGTACCTCCTCGGCTTCCTGGTCGCCATCCTTGGCCTGGCGGCGCCGCAGACACGCTGGGCAAAGTGGGCCGCGCGGCTGGCCTGGCTTTCGGTGCTGCTGGCCGTGTATTACAACGTTTACGGCATCGCGCTGCGCTGCCTCATCATGGGCAGGCCGCCGATCGCCACGCTCTATGAGACCATCATCTTCATCGCAGCCTCCTGCGCCCTGGTCGGGCTGTTCATCGAGAAGGTGACGAAGAAGGGGGTCGTGCTTGCCGTTGTCGGTTTTGTGGGCGCGCTCGGCATGTTCCTGTCCAACCGCTTCATGGCGCTCGACGGCCAGGACACAATGCCGACCCTGGAGGCCGTGCTGATCACCAACTTCTGGCTCGCCACGCATGTGACCTGCATCAACATTGGTTATGCCGGTGCTTTGCTGGGCTCCATCACCTCGATGGTCTACGTGATCTACCGCCTGTTCACCCGCGGCGAGCAGGCCGCCGAATTCCGCCGTCTGCTGACCCGGATCACTTATGGCATCATGTGCTTCGGCGTGCTTTTCGCGCTCGTTGGCACCGTCCTGGGCGGCATCTGGGCGAACGACAGCTGGGGGCGTTTCTGGGGCTGGGACCCCAAGGAGAACGGCGCGCTCATGATCGTGCTGATGGGCCTGATCATTCTGCACGCCCGTCTGGGCGGGTACATCCGGGAGATCGGCATGCATGCGCTGTCCCTGCTGCTTGGCGCCATCACCCTGTTCAGCTGGTTTGGCGTGAACCAGCTCAGCATCGGCCTGCACAGCTACGGTTTCACCGCTGGTATCTCGCTGGCCTTGAACATCGGTTACAGCATCAAGTTTGCCTTCATGCTCGTCTGCGGCTGGTTCTGGTTGCAGGAGCGCGCCGCAAGGCAGGCGGCCGCCTGAATGTCGACAGGCCTTTGTTGACCGAAAGCCGCTGCCGCCGACGTTTCATCCCGTCCTCTGACGGACATCCGATTCCCATCCAAACCACACCCACCCCATGAGCCAAATCGTCCCCACCATCTCCTCCGGCGTCGCCGGCCCCCTCGGCGTCCTGCACCTGCCACGTCTCTGGCAGAAGGCCTCGCTGGCTGCGGCTGGCAAGCTGCATTCTGATTATCCCGGCTGCGGCAAGGGCTATGATGGCATGACCCTCGGCGCCCTTGGCATCAAGGAGGATGACTTCCTCGCCTTCATCCGGACCAAGCCAACCTATGCCCAGCTCGAAACCTGGGTGAAGGCTTATCCTGGCGTCAAGCTGACCAAGGCCGACCTCTACAAGCACAACCAGTCGATCCTGGGCTACATTCATGGCGACGACGTCCGCAAGGGCATCCTGGCCGCCGTTGGCCTGCCGGACGATGGCAGCGTCAATCCTGGCGCGGTTGACCTGAACAACCTGGACGACTGGCAGACCTTCTGGGCCACGGAAATCAAGTAAGCTCCTTTTTGCACCCGGCCGCAGAGCCTGCCTTGCGCAGACTCTGCGGCCTTGCTTTTTTAAGCCATGAATCTCACGCACACCGATGACCAGGGCCGCGCCAGCATGGTGGATGTTTCCGCCAAGCCCGTCGTGGCACGTGAAGCCGTGGCCAGGGCCTTCATCGAGCTTCAGGTGGCGACCTTGGAGCTGGTTCGGGAAAACGGCCTGAAAAAGGGGGATGTGTTCGCCGTGGCAAGGATCGCAGGCATCCAGGCGGCCAAGCAGACGCAGATGCTGATTCCGCTCTGCCACCAGATCGCCCTGAGCAAGGTGGCGGTGGATTTTGAAATGAAGCCGGACGGCATTCTCATCACCGCAACGGCCCGGACCCTCGCCCAGACCGGGGTGGAAATGGAGGCGCTGACGGCGGCGAGCGTGGCCGCCCTGACGATTTATGACATGTGCAAGGCGGTGGACAAGGCCATGCGCATCACGGAGGTAAGCCTGCTTTCCAAGACCAAGTCCGAACCCTGATTTTCACGACATGATTCAAACCGGCATCATCACCATTTCCGACCGGGCCAGCCAGGGCATCTACGAGGATTTCGGCGGTCCAGCCTTGCGTGTCGCAGCGCTGGGACATGGCTGGCAGGTGCAGGCGGAGGTGATCGTGCCGGATGACCTTGAGGCCATCCAGTCGGCTGTGCGCTCGCTGGAAAGCCAGGGCTGTGGCCTGATTCTGACCACGGGCGGAACCGGCATCGCCGAACGCGACGTGACCCCCGAGGCCATCCGTGGGATCATGAGGGTGGAACTGCCGGGCTTTGGCGAGGTGATGCGCATGCGCTCTCTGGAGATCACGCCCAACGCCATCCTTTCTCGTTGCCTGGCCGCCGTGGTGGGGCGGTCGTTGGTGGTGGCCCTGCCTGGGAAACCGCAGGGGGCTGTGGAATGCCTGGGTTTTGTGCTTGGCGCCATCCCCCATGCCGTCAAGCTGGCGCAGCGGGTGCCCACCAGCTGCTGAGCCGACTCACTTCAAGGTCAGCTCCTCCATCACCGTTCGCAGCCTTTCGTGGGTGCTTGCGACCATGCTTTGGGTCGGTGCTCCGGCCTTGGTGTTGCCCCAGGTCTTTTCGAGTTCGGAAAGCACGGTGATCAGGGGCAGAAGGAGCGCGGAGCGGCGGGTGGTGTCACCCAGGGAGGCAAAATCTTGCCTGAGCTCCGCAAGCAGGGCGGGCGAACCGATGCACAGAGGGCGCTTGTCCACCTCCGGGGTTTCCATCACGAGTTTGGAGACGATTTCAAGCGATCTCATCCAGGTGCCCAGACCGACCAGGACGGCAAGGTCCTCATCCTGCTGTTCACGAAGGAGCCGCATGATCTCCTGGTGACCGTCGACAATTTCCTGCCGCAGGTCCTTCCACTCATCCATTTCCGCCATCCTGGCCTGGGCCATGAGCCGGGGCATGATCTTCTCACCCATGCCAAGGCTCCGGCAGTAGGAGACGATGTCCTGATTGTTGTTACGGAACTGCTGGGCATCCCCGGCCTCCCAGATCAGGAAGCTTTCGCCGATCAAGCTGCCCAGAGTGAAGCCGGTCTTGGTTCTGTCACTGCTTGGCGTGGTGGGCTTGGGGCGGAACAGGGCCCTCCAGCGGGCCTTGGTGTGGCGTCCGGCCATTTCCAGGAAGTCAGCCGGGGTCTGGTCCTCCGTCCAGAAGACAGGGGGGGCGACAAACTCACCCGCGCTGGCAGCGATGGAATCCTGGCCGCTTTTGGTAGTTGGCGCCGTTTGCCCCGACAGATGGCCACCAGCCAGCAGCAGGCACAATGCAGTGCCTGTGAGGCGTCGGTGGGTGTTCTCGGTCACGGACGGGAGCAGGGAAGGAGACGAGGCAAGGTGAGATGCCTCAGAAGCCCTGATTGTTCAACCGTGGATTCACCCGCGCATGGGGTAGGGGCCGCGATCAAAATGTGTGGATGAACAGGCCAGAACGCAGCTTCGGCTCAAACCAGGTGCTCTTGGGAGGCATGATCTGGCTGGCGTCGGAGATGGCCATGAGCTGGTCGACAGTGACCGGGTGCATGGAAAAGGCCACGGCATGATCCCCGCCGTCCACCAGTTTCTCCAGCTCCGCCGTGCCGCGGATGCCGCCGATGAAGTCGATGCGCTTGCTGGTGCGAGGGTCGTCAATGCCAAGCACCGGTTTCAGCAGGCGGTCTTGAAGAATGCTCACATCCAGCTGGTCGATCGGGCTGGCGTCGGCAGCGGGCTGCCAGGCCAGGTCATACCATTGGCCTCCGAGGTACATGCTGGCGTGACCCGGCTTGTCGGGGGACTTGGTGGAGGTCGGAGTGATGGTGAAAATGCCGCTGACTTCGGCCAGGAAAGCTTCGGGCGTGCGGCCGTTGAGGTCCTTCACGGCACGGTTGTAGGGAAGGATTTTCAGCTCATTGCCGGGGAAGAGCACGCAGAGGAACCAGTTGTACTCCTCGCTGCCATCATGCTGAGGATTGCGTTCGCGGCGCAGCTTGCTGACGCGGAAGGCGCTGGCGGCGCGGTGATGTCCGTCGGCGATGTAGCTGGCTGGCACGTCGCCGGCAAAGAGGTCTTCAAGCCTGGCACAGGCGTCCGCCGGAAGTTTCCAGACCTGGTGCTGGACGCCGTCCGCGGCGGTGAAGTCATGCTGCGGCGCATGGGCATTCATGTGCCCCTGGATGATGGCGTCGATGCTTGTCGTGCCACGATAGGTCAGGAAGATCGGGCCGGTGTTGGCCCCCAGCGTGTCCACCAGACGGGTGCGGTCGTCCTCCTTGTCCTGGCGGGTCTTTTCATGCTTCTTGATGATGTCCTGCTCATAGTCCTGCGTGTGGCAGACACCGACCAGGCCGGTCTGGCTGTGATCGCCGATGGTCTGGCGATAGAGGTAGAGGGCCCTTTCCGACTCGCGGACGAGCACGCCGTCTGCCTGCAGTCTGAGGAAGTTCTCGCGGGCCTTGGCATACACTTCCGGGGCGTAGGGATCGACGGAAAGGGGCAGGTCGATTTCAGCGCGGTCCACATGCAGGAGGTTCAGCGGCTTGTCGTGGGCGAGGGCGAAGGATTCCTCACGATTGACGACATCATAGGGCACGGCGGCGACAGCTGCGGCGTGCTGGGGGGCGGGGACGAGGCCTTGGAAGGAGCGGAGACGCATGGGGCGCGCATGGTTGAGAGATGCGGCACGGTGTCAATGCCGGGCGGGTCCGTTCTTGCCGCAAACCCGGAATTGCAGTTGTCCCACAGGAGGAGCCCGCATAAAACCCGAGGATGATTCTGCGCCACCCTGAATGGCTCGCGCTGCTGCCGGTACTGCTGCTGGTGGGCGCGTTGCTGCCCAGGACGGGCTTGTTCAGGCCGCTGCGGCTGGCGCTGCTCGCGCTTCTGACCCTGGCGCTGGCGGATCCTTCATGGCGGAGGCTTCAGGACGGCATCGACCTGTGGGTGCTGCTGGACTCCTCCGTGTCCGCCGAGCAGCCCATGGCGCGTGGAGTGTCCGAATGGGAGGGGCTTTTGGAAAAGCATCGAGGTAGCAACGACCGGCTGTTTTATCTGAATTACGCCTCGGAGGTGATGCGCCGCGGTGCGCAGGGGGCGGAGCTGTATGACCGCAACCGACATTCCACGCAGACCGGGCTGGCCGTCAGCCAGGCGTTGACCCTTGCCAGGAAGGAGGGCCCGGGAAGGCCGGCGCGCATCCTGGTTTTCACCGATGGTTATTCCACCGAACCCCTCACGGACGTCGCAGAGAAGCTGACGGGGAGTTCGGTGGAGCTCGACTACAGGCTGGTGCGTGAACCGGGCACGGTGGACTTCAACCTGGCAGCCCTGACCCTGCCGTCTCGCACCCAGCCTGGCGAGCCTTTCATGATCGAGGCCGAGGTGAGGGGAACACGGGATGGCCGGGTGCCGCTGAGCATCCTGCGTGACGGTCGTGAACTGAAGCGAAGCGAGGTCGAGGTCCGCGAGGGCGTCGGCAGACTGCGCTTTGCCGATCGTCTCAACAAGGCGGGGGTCGCCCGCTACGAGGCGGTGATCCTGCCGCGGGAGGATGCGCATCCGGGCAACAACAGGCATGAGGCGATGATCGAGATCTCCGGCGGGCCGCGGGTGCTTCTGCTGACCTCCTATCTGGACGATCCCGTGACCTCGGTGCTGGAGCGGCAGGGCTTCAGCCTGGATGTCGAAACCGCGCTGCGCGGCCTGAGCCCCGGACGTCTCGCCGGGGTCAAGTGCGTCATCCTCAACAACGTGCCGGCGTTTGAGCTGCCGGCGGATTTTCTGCGCGCGCTGAACTTCTATGTGCGGGACCAGGGCGGAAGCCTGCTGATGGCTGGTGGCAGGAAAAGCTTTGCCGCCGGAGGCTACTTCGAGTCCTCCATTGATCCGCTGATTCCTGTCTCCATGGAGATGAAGCAGGAGCATCGCAAGCTGATGGTCGCGCTGGCGATCGTGATGGACCGCAGCGGTTCCATGGGCATGACCGCGGCGAACGGTTTCACCAAGATGCAGCTCGCCGACGAGGGGGCGGGCAATGCGATCCGCTTCCTGGGCCCGCAGGACCTGCTGACGGTCTTCGCCGTGGACAGCAGCGCGCATGTGATGGTGCCGCTTCAGCAGGTGGGACCGAACCGGGCGAAGATGGAGGGCGCGGTGCGCCGGATCGAAAGCAGCGGCGGCGGCATCTATGTTTACGAAGGGCTCAAGGCCGCCTGGGACACCTTGAAAACCGCACCTGCTGGGCAGCGTCACATCATCCTGTTTTCGGACGCCGCCGACTCCGAGGAGCCGGGGGATTATACGAAGCTGATCGATGAAATCCTGGCCGGTGGCGGCACGGTCAGCGTCATCGCCCTGGGCACGCGCAGTGATGCGGACGCCGGTTTGCTGGAGGACATCGCGAAGCGCGGCAAGGGCCGGCTATTCTTCACCGACAACGCCGAGGACCTGCCCAGCATCTTCAGCCAGGAGACGGTGGCGGTGGCTCGCAGCGCCTTTGTTGACGAGCCCGTGAAGGCCCGGCAGGCGGCGGGCTGGCTTGAAATCAGCGGCCAGCCCATCGAGTGGCCGGCCGAGGTGGACGGCTACAACCTCAGCTACCTCAAGGACTGGGCCTCTCAGGCCCTCGTCACGCAGGATGAATACAAGGCGCCGCTGGTCGCCCTGGGGCAGAGGGGCGTCGGCAGGACGGCGGCCGTGTGCATGCCGCTCGGCGGCGAACATTCGTCGAAGGTCCGCGCCTGGCCGCGATACGGCGATTTTTTGCAAACTTTGGTACGCTGGCTGATGGGCGCGCCGCTGCCTCCCGGGGTGGGCTTGAAGCATCGCATCGAAGGCCGGCAGATGTTCCTCGACCTCCTGCATGACGATGAATGGGAGCCAAGGCTGCAGGCCCGGCCGCCGAGGATTCTGATGGCTCATGGGGATGACGCCTCCGGCGCCCATGAAATCGCCTGGGAGCGTCTGTCGCCGGGGCATTATCAGGCCAGCGTCTCCCTGGCCGAGGGCGAGATGGTGCGCGGTGCCGTGCAGCTGGGCGGCGCCACTCTGAGCTTCGGCCCCACGCTCCTGGGCGGCAGCGCGGAGTGGTCCTTTGATGAATCCCGTGTCGAAGACCTGCGCAGGACCTCGGCCGCCAGCGGCGGGCGCGAGCTGCTCGATCTCAGCCAGGCCTGGAGAAATCCCAGGACACCCCGGTTTGCCAGTCTGAAGACGCCGCTGCTGCTGACGGCGCTGCTGCTGTTTCTTGTCGAGGCCCTCGTCACTCGAACGGGCTGGACGATGCCGACGTTGGGCCGGGGCGGCTGGAGGCTGCTGCGTTCGGGAACGCGGGCTTCCAGCGAGGCTTCCCGGAAGCATCGGGAAAGCCTGCTGAAAAATCCGGGCATTGACACGTCCGACCCGGTTCTCCTTGAATCCAGCTTGAAGGATGAACCGCCAGAGCCTGAGGCTGTCGTGGACAGACGCAGTCGTTTCGACCGTGCCAAGAAGAGGCCGTGAGCCTGGCCTGCTACTTCTTCTTTTTTGGCCCCTTTTTGTTCGTCTTGGGGCTCTGGAAGATGGGCGGGATGGTGCCTTTCTCCCATTCCGCAATGGCGGCCTGCAGCTCCTGAACTTTGCCCGGTTGTTCGGAGGCCAGGTCACGGGACTCGCCGACATCCGAAGACAAGTCATACAACTCGGGGGCCGATCCGGCTTTGTGAACCAGCTTCCACGCACCTTGGCGAACTGCGTGATTGCCCTGCGGGCCCTGAGTGCGCCAGAAAAGCCGCTCATGCGGTGCGCCTTGCTTTTCACCGGTCAGGAAGGGCAGCAGGTCAACGCCGTCGATGACACGGTCCTGGGGGGCGCTGCCTCCCGCCAGGGACACGAGGGTGGGAAGGAAATCCAGCGCGATGACCGGCTGTTCATAGCTGCCGGGTTTCAGCCTGGCGGGCCAGCTGACAAGAAACGGCACACGCATGCCGCCTTCATAAAGATCGCCCTTGGCACCGCGCAGCGGCGCATTGTCGGTGAAGTTTCCAGCGCCCTTGAAAGAGAGATTGGGGCCGCCGTTGTCACTGACAAACAGGATGACCGTGTTGTCGCGCTGGCTGGTGGACTGAAGCTCATCCAGAACATGGCCCACGGCCTCGTCCATGGCGCAAACCATGGCGGCGTAGGTGCGACGGTTCGCATCCGGAATGTGGGCGAGCTTTTGCAGCCAGGTTTCCGGAGCTTGAAGCGGCGTGTGCGGGGCGTTGAAGGCCAGGTAGAGCATCCAGGGGCTGCCCTGGCCGGCGTGGCGTTTCACAAAGGAGGCGGCTTCATCGCCGAACTGCCCGGTCAGGTAGCCGGACTGAGGTTCGTCAACGCCGTTGCGATTCAGGGGGATGGTGTATTCTGAGCTGCCCTTCCTGCCGGGAAAGTATTCATGCCCGCCGCCGAGCGCGCCGAAGTATTCATCAAAGCCGCGCTTCATGGGATGAAACTGCGGGTGGGCGCCCAGGTGCCATTTGCCGACGGCGCCGGTCTGATAGCCGGCCTTCTTCAAGAGTTCCGGCAGGGTGACCTGGTCGAGCGGCAGGCCGTCCCGGGTGCTTTCGGGTAGCCAGGCGGGATTGTTTTCATGGCCGAACCGATGCTGATAGCGGCCCGTCAGCAGCCCCGCACGCGTCGGGCTGCAGAAGGAATGCGAGACATAACCGTTGGTGCAGCGGACGCCCGAGGCGGCCAGTCTGTCCAGGTTCGGGGTGGGGATGTCCTTCGATCCCTGGAAGCCGAGATCGTGGTAGCCCAGATCGTCGGCGACGATGATGAGCATGTTAGGCTGGTCGGCGGCCAGGGCCGGAAAGGCGGCGGTCAGGACGAGGGAGAAGAGAATGCCCAGGCGGTTCATGAGGTGCATCGAAACGTCCTCATGAACCCCGCCTTGCAGGCTTTATTTTCCCAGGACCTGCTTCAGCACCTCGATGCAGCGTTCGTTTTGCGGCATGGTGCCGATGCTGATGCGAACCCACTCCGGCAGCTTGTAGGCGGCCATGGCACGGACGATCACGCCCTTGTCCATCATGCCTTTGAACACCGCGTTGCCGTCGCCGACCTTCACCAGGACGAAGTTGGCATAACTGGGGATGTATTCGAGGCCGAGCTCGCCGAACTGCTTCTGGAGATAGGCGCGTCCCTCGTCGGTGATGCGCTTGGTCCTGGCCTGGTGCTCCACGTCGAGCAGGCCCGCCAGGGCGCCCGCCTGGGCGATGGAGTTCAGGTTGAAGGGCTGGCGCGTGCGCTGGAGAACGTCGATCAGCTCCTTGTTCGCCACGCCGTAGCCGACACGGGTTCCGGCGAGGCCCTGGATCTTCGAGAAGGTGCGCAGAACGACGACATTGCGGCCTTCGCGGACGTACTTCAGGGTGTCCGGCGGGTTGTCGAGAAACTCGTAATAAGCCTCGTCAAAGACGACGACGACATGCTCCGGCACCTTGGCCATGAAGCGGTCGATCTGCTCCTGGGTGACGAGCGTGCCGGTGGGGTTGTTGGGATTGGCGATGAAGACCTCCTTGGTCTGCGGCGTGATGGCGGCGGCCATGGCGTCCAGGTCATGCACATAGCCGGGATCCGGCACCTCGATGGTGTCGGCCCCGAAGACCTTGGCCATGAGCTTGTAGACAAGGAAGGCGTGTTCCGCCGTGATGATGTTGTCGCCGGGCTTGAGGAAGGCGTGGCCGATGAACTCGATGACCTCGTTGGAGCCGCAGCCCATGATGAAGTTGCCCATCTCCAGGTCAAACTTCTCCGCCAGGGCGTTGCGCAGCTTCCAGGAGGCGCCGTCCGGATAAATGTGCACCTCCTCGACGGCCTTTTTCATGGCCTCGACAGCCTTGGGGCTCGGGCCCAGGGGGTTTTCATTCGAGGCCATCTTGATGATGTCCTCGGGACGCAGGCCGCGTTCACGGGCGACATCTTCAATCGGCTTTCCGGGTTCGTAGGCGACGAGGTCTTTGAGCTGGGGGTTGGCGTAGTTCCAGATGGACATGGTGAGTCGTCTTCATGAGCCGGATTTTGCCGCCTGGCAAGCTTCTGCAAGGGCGGGGAACGGTTTTGCCGAGGCCGGGCTTCCCGGGAAAGCCGGAGCCGCCCGACGCGTTGGTTTGTCATGAAGCATTCCTTGTTGTGCCTGCTTGCCCTCGTTCAGCTCCCCGCCGCCGAACGTCCGCCCGTGACCCATCCCCGCCAGACCAGCGGCGACCAGGCCGTGCAGCCAGCCTGGGAGGAGGGCCTGACCGTGAGTGTCGGCAACCGTGACGCGGACCTGGTCGGCAGCGACCAGCGTGTGATCCAGGCGGCGGTGGATCACCTGGCGCGGCTGGGTGGAGGCACGGTGCTGATCAAGGCTGGCACCTATCGTCTGCGCAACGCCGTCTATCTTCAGGGAGGGGTTCATCTGCGCGGTGAAGGGACCGGAACGCAGCTCATCAAGGAGCCTTCGAACACCACGGCGCTGAAGCTGGACAGCGACTGGTACGACCAGGAAATCACCCTGCACGACGCCACGGGCTTCCGGGTGGGGGATGGTGTCTGTCTGCGCGCCAGGGATGCCAAGACCGGCCGCCAGACGGTCATCAAGCGCACGCTCACCGCCAGGAGCGGGAACCGCTTCAAGCTCGACAAGCCATTGCGTGAGAACCTCTGGCAGATGAACGGCGCCACCTGCTCAACGCTGTTCCCGCTTCTGAGCGGCGAGTTTGCCGATGACATCCGGATTGAAAACCTCGTGCTCGACGGCAACCGCTCGCACAATGAGGAGCTCGACGGCAACTACGCGGGCTGCATCTTCCTGCAGGACTGCAACCGCATCCACATCCGGAGCGTGACCGCCCGCAGCTACCAGGGCGACGGCATCAGCTGGCAGATCTGCCATGATGTCGTGGTCGAGGACTGCGTCAGCGAGAACAACAAGAACCTCGGTTTGCACCCTGGCTCGGGCTCCCAGCGCCCCGTGATCCGCAACAACCGGCTGCGTGGCAATGACATCGGCGTCTTCTTCTGCTGGGGCGTCAAATACGGCCTGGCTGAGAACAACCGGATCGAGGACAACCGGGTCGGCGTCTCGATCGGGCATCGTGACACGGACAATCTCATCACGGGCAACACCGTGAGCGGCAGCACGGCGCATGCCGTGCTGTTTCGCGAGGAGCGTGGCCCGGACTTCGCCGGTCATCGCAACCGCATCGTCGGCAACACCTTCATCGACAACTCGGCCGAGGGCGGGGCGGTGATCGAGATCAAGGGCGGCACGGAGGCCATCACCATTCAGGACAACCAGTTCACCGAGACCCGGGGCGGCAAGGCCAGGATTCCCGTGAACAAGGGGCCTCAGACCCAGGGGATTGTCGTCGAGGGAAGCCGTTTGAAGGGATGGTGAGGCCAGGTTGGCACGCGGATTGCGCCTCGGGACAAATCACCCGTTGCAACCTTCGGCAGCCTGTCCCTTTTCCCCGTCTCTTTCATGCCCTCCGTCCAACCCCGCCGCACCGGCATCCTGGTTCCTGTCTTCGCCCTCCGCTCCGCCGATGACCTTGGCATTGGCGACACCGGCTGCGTTCGGGAGCTGGTGGATTGGGCCGACTCGGTGGGCGTCGGTTTTCTGCAGTTTCTGCCTGTCAATGCGACTGGAACCGACAGCAGTCCTTATAACGCCATCAGTTCGGTGGCGCTGGATTACCTGACGCTTCAGCTGACGCCGGAGACCCTGCCTGAACTGGAGGAGCGTTACCATCGGGTCGTGGTGCGTTTCCTGGGCGGGCCGGACCTGGGGCAGGGGCCTGTCTCCTATGCCAGGGTGAGGCAGCTCAAGACAAGGCTGCTGCGCCAGGGGTATGCCAGGCTTGGCCAGTTCCCGGAGAGGCAGGCGGCCTTGCAAGCCTTCCGCAGGGAGGAGGGCGCATGGCTGGAGGAATTCTGCCTGTTCCGCGTTCTCATGGACGAGCATGGTCATGAGGACTGGCCCAACTGGCGGGAGGAGGTGAACTCCGGTGAAAAGGCTCGCGCCTGGCTTGCCGCTCGCCGTGAGGAAAATGCGGACGACATCGAGTCCCGCCTCGGCTTCCATGCCTATGTGCAATGGCTCTGTTTCAGCCAATGGAGGGAGGTCCGGTCCTACGCGGCCTCGAAAAAGGTGAAGCTCATGGGCGACGTGCCCTTTGGCATCTCCTGGTGCAGCGCGGATGTTTTCTTCCAGCCTGAGCAGTTCAACCTCGAATGGTGCGGAGGAGCGCCGCCGGAGACCTACTTCAAGGACGACCTTTTTGTTCAGCGCTGGGGGCAGAACTGGGGCATCCCGCTCTATCGCTGGGATCGCATGGAGGCCGACGGCTTCACCTGGTGGCGGCGCCGGGTCCGCAAGCTCACGGAGGTCTTTGACATCTTCCGCATCGATCATGTGCTGGGATTCTACCGCATCCACAGCTTCCCCTGGCGCCCTCAGCGCAACCCGGAGTTTCTGCACCTCACCGATGAGGAGGCCGCGGCAAGGACGGGCGGACGTCTGCCGCACTTCAAGGAGCACGATGATGACACCCCGGAGCACAAGGCGGCCAACCTGGTGGCGGGTGACAGGTACCTGAGGATGATCGTGGAGGCTGCCAGGCCTAACGAAGTGGTTGGCGAGGACCTGGGCACCGTTCCGGATTATGTCAGGCCGCACCTTCTCAGCCTCGACGTGCCCGGGTTCAAGATCAGCCACTGGGAGGATGACGGGCACGGGCATGTGCAGCAGGGCGCGGAATACGACAACTGCGCCTTCACCACCTATGCCACCCACGATCACGAGCCCATGAAGACGCACTGGGAGCATCGGCGGCGCGACCTTCACAGCGCTGATCCCGGTGACCGAGCCCTGGGCATGAAGGAGCTGAGTTTTCTCTGCGAGTTCGCCGGGCTGCCGGTGCCTGAAGACGGCGACTTTCCCGCCTACGATGACGGCGTGCGCCGTGCGCTGCTCGAAGCCCTGCTGGCCAGCAACGCCCGTCATGCCGCCTTCATGCTGCCGGACCTGTTCGCACTGGAGGAGCGCTTCAACGTGCCTGGCATCGCCAGTGGTGAAAACTGGAGCGCCCGTCTGCCCATGAACGTGGCCCAGATGCGCAAGCAGACGCCCTGGAAGCAGGAATGCTCCTGGCTGAGGCAGGCGATCAAGCGTACAGGTCGTTGACACCGACCTGCGCCCATGAAGAACCTGACCTTAGCCGCCCTGCTGTGCGGGCCGGCTTTTTTGCTCTGCTCCTGCTCGACCCTGCGCTTCTACGGCCAGGCTGCGGGCGGGCAGTGGGAGATGCTGCGCAAGGCGAGGCCTGTGGCCGAAGTCATGGCCGACCCCGACTGCAAGCCGCTCTTGAAGGAAAAGCTGACCACCGTGGGGCACATTCTTGATTATGCCGCCCGGGAACTGCACCTGCCCGCCGAGGGACAGTACCGCCGTTATGCCAACCTGGGGCGCAAACATGCGGTGTGGGTCGTTTTCGCCGCGCCCGAGTTCAGCGTTGAGCCCAAAACCTGGCGTTACCCGCTTCTTGGAAGGCTGGCCTACCGGGGGTTCTTCGAAGAACGACTTGCAGAGGCCGAGGCATCCAGGCTGCGAACGCAGGGGTATGACGTGCATGTCAGCGGTGTCTCCGCCTACTCCACCCTGGGCTTCTTTCGCGATCCTTTGTTAAACACCTTCATCGGCCGGGATGACGCCGATCTGGCCGAGCTGATCTTCCATGAGCTGACCCATCAGCGACTCTACCTGCGTGGTGACACCGACTTCAACGAAGCCTTTGCCACGGCGCTGGGGCAGGAGGGGGCGCGTCGTTGGCTGTGCTCCGAACGGAGATGGAAGGAACTCGGCCGGTATGAAAGGGAGCTGCGGGTCGAGCGGGAGTTCGTGAAGCTCGTCCTTCAGGCGCGGGAAGATTTGAAGGAGGTGTATTCGCGTGGCTATCGGAGCCAGGAGACCGAGCGGCTGCAAAAACAACGGGTGCTGGGCGCCCTGAAGGACAAGGCCATGGCCCTCGACCGGAGCCATGGGGGCAGCCTAAGCATTGAACGCTGGTTCAAGAAGCCCGTGAACAACGCCCGGCTGGCCAACATTTCCTCCTACTACGAGATGCTGCCTGGTTTTGAGGTCATCCTGAAGAAGTGCGGCGGTGACATCGACGACTTCTTTTCGGAAATCGAGGCTATGAAAAGCCTTGGTCACGATGAGCGCCGTCGACGTATCATGCAGGCAGTCTCGCCAAGGCCATGAAAAATCTGCATGTCACGCTGATCCTGCTTCTGGCCGGGGCCGCCCTGATTGCGACACTCCGTGAGCATCGCCGTCACGAGTCGCTTCAGGCGGCCTGGACGGCCCTGCGTTTTCGTGATCACGATGCCCCGCTGGAGGCGGCCAGGGCCGGTCTTTCGGAGGATGCCCGGCTTCGTGCTGAACGCCTGAAGACTGGTTTTCAGGCCGATGTTTCGGAAGCGCTGGCGACGGAGATGGAGCTCTGGCAAAAGCAGTTTCACCTCGGTGATCAGGACCGCGCCGAGCGGTTGGCGATGCAGGGGCTGGTTGAAGCGGGAATACGCGAGCGTCTTCGGGAATGCCTGCTGGACCAGGCCTTTCAGGAGCAGCGCAGACAGCCTGTGCCCGAGCCAGCCGTTCAGGCCTGGTTCGAGTCTCATCGTGAACAGCTTCGCATCCCGGAGCTTTATCAGGTGGCCCACCTTTTCCTGTCGGCCCACGATCCGAAAAAGCCTGACCGCAGTCCCGAGATCCAGGCCATCTCAGCACGTCTGGCTGCCGGGGAGCCTTTTGCCGGACTCGCCGCCCGGCTCTCCGAGGATGCCCGCAGCAGGCCAGTGGGCGGAGACCTGGGCTGGGTCAGCCCGGCGAGGATGCCTGCGGACATCATGACGGCGCTGGCCCAACAAACATTGGGAAAGCCGGGCGCACCCGTGCGCAGCCGGCTAGGCTGGCACATCTTCCTGGTTCGGGAACGCCGGGCATCACGCATCCCGGCGCTGAAGGAGATCCGTGCGGAAATCAGCGCTCTGCTGGATCTGCGTCAGCGGGAGGCTGGGGAGGTCACGCCCCCCTGATTCAAGGCGGCCGCCGGGTCAGGCATGAAAGCCGTGCCGGAGGTGTTCTGGCAGAGGGTTGCTGGCATCGATGTCATGCACCTCGACGATCTGTCCATCGTCCATGGAGGCAATCCGGTTGGCGTGGGGGAAGATGCGATTGTCATGAGTGACGATCAGCACGGCCCGTTCAGGACTGCGTGCCACCGTTTCAAAGAGGTCCATCACCAGGGTGCCGTTTTTGGCATCCAAGGCCGCCGTTGGTTCATCACAGATGATGAGTCGCGGTTCATGAACCAGGGCCCGGGCGATTGCCACCCTCTGCTGTTGGCCGCCGGAAAGCTGGGCGGGGCGGTGATTCATGCGGTCGCCCAGGCCGACCTGCTCAAGAACTTCCCGGGCGCGTCTCTCCGCATGCCGGGTGGATCTGCCTTGAATCAGCAGCGGCACACTGACGTTCTCCACACAGCTCAGAGTGGGGATGAGATTGAAGGACTGGAAGATGAAGCCGATGTGCTGTGCGCGAAATCGAGTCGTGCCTCCGCGGCTCATGCTGCGCAGGTCCTGGCCGAAAACCGTGACCTCGCCGGATCCTTCATCACAGCCCAGGGTGCCGGCGATGATGCTCAGCAGGGTGGTTTTTCCGCAGCCTGAAGGCCCGACAAGCATGGTGATGTCACCACATCGGACATCCAGATCGACGCCCTTGAGCACCTGCAGGCGTGAACCGCCGTCGCCAAACGACTTGTTCACGTTGCGCAGCCTGGCGGCGAGAATGGAAGCGGGGGTGGACATTCGGAAGCAGCGGACGGCTAGCCGCGGAAGACCATGGCCGGCTCCAGCCGGGCGACGCGCCAGATGCCAAGCAGGGCGGAGATTCCGCAGATGAACAGGATGACCCCGAGCACGGCGGGCGGGACGATCTCGGGCATGTAGAAGGGTGGTTGTTCGTTCTTCAGGGCGGGGAAGGCGAAGCGCGCGGTGAAGAAGAGCCCGATGCCATAACCAATCAGGCCGACCGTGAAAGCCTGGGTTAGAAGCATCAGGCAGAGTGTCCAGGTGGAGGTGCCCATGGCCTTGAGGGCGCCCAGATGTTTCATGTGCTCCAGGACGAAGCTGTAGAAGGTCTGGCAGGAGATGGCGATGCCGACGATGAAACCGATGGCGACGGTGATGCCAAAGGAGAAGGGGATGCCCGTGTTGCGGACGTACCACCAGACCGTGGAGGTGTTGAAGTCCTGGTCCGTGCCAAGCTGGAAGCCGCGGTTGAGAAAAGCGGCCAGCCTGGTCTCACGGCGGATGTCCTCGGCGCATTGCTCATCACTGATCCCGGGCCTCGGGGCGGCGATGACGGCGGACAGCATCTTCCGCTGGGCCGGTGCATACTGGAGGGCACGCTCGTAGGTCGTCCACACGTAGGGGCCGCCGGTGAAGGACTGCACGGTGTCGGCGATGCCCACAATGCGCGCCTCCTGATCGTTGATTTCAAAAACGTCACCGACCTTCACCTGGCCGCCGCGCTGGGATGCCAGCCGTTTCACAGCAAGGTCGTCGATGATCACCGCGTGAGGCAGGCGCAGGTCCTCGATGCGCCCCTCCTTCAGCCGGACAGGCGCGCCTGCAAAGCTGGTGGCGTCGATGCCGATGAGCTGGATGATCTTGAAGTTGCCGTTCTCCAGCCGGACGCGAAGGATGCCCGAGTAGATCGGCGCCGCCCAGGCCACGCTGTCGACGCTGCGGACCCTCGCGACATCGGTGTCGAGAAGCGGGTTGGTCTCGTTCACCTGCTCGACCCTGCCCTCGACCACCCAGATGGGCGCGGGCACGTTCTTCAGGGTGGCCGTCGTCCAGCTCATGAGTCCGCAGAAGACGGCGCTCTGCTGAGCCATGAGGAAGGTGGCAAACACCAGCCCCGCGACAAGCATAAGGAACTTGGCGGTGTCACCGAAAAGCATTTTCAGGGCGAGGCGGAGCATCGAGGCGAACGATGTTACGTCTCTGCCACAAGGTGAGGCAACACGCCAGGGCCTTGATCGGGTGGAATATAGAACTTTTCTTCCACTGGCAGGTCGCCTAGTTTGGGTGACTGAGTTCACGTTTCACCAAAACTCCTAACGCATATCAAGATCATGGGCCTGATGGACTACCTCAAAGGACAGTTTCTCGAAATCATCCAGTTTCAGGACGACTCGCGCGACACGCTGGTCTGGCGCTTCCCGGACGAGGACAAGGAGATCAAGCGTGGCGCCCAGCTCATCGTGCGCGAGTCACAGGTCGCCCAGTTCATCTACCTCGGCCAGTTTGGCGACACCTTTGCTCCGGGCAAGCATGACCTGGTCACCGACAACATCCCGATCCTGTCGACGCTCAAGGGCTGGAAGTACGGCTTCGAATCTCCCTTCAAGGCGGATGTCTACTTCATCAACACCCGCCTTTTCACGGGCAACAAATGGGGCACGAGCAACCCCATCATGATGCGTGACTCGGATTTCGGCATCGTCCGCGTCCGCGCGTTCGGCACCTTCGACTTCCGCATCACGGATGCAAAGCTGTTCCTGAAGGAGGTCAGCGGCTCGGATCATCATTTCCGCCTGGATGAATTTGCCGACACCATGCGCAGCCGCATTGTCAGCGTTTTCAGTGACGCGCTGGCCAGCGCCAAGGTTCCCGTGCTGGACCTGGCGACGCGCTATGGCGAACTGGGAGATGCGCTGCTGCCGCTCATCAATCCGCAGACGCAGGGCAAGTATGGCATCGAGATCACCAGCTTCATCCTGGAGAACGCCAGCGTGCCGCCGGAGGTCGAGCAGGCCATCGACAAGCGCAGCAGCATGAGTGCGATCGGCAATCTGAACGACTATGTGAAGTTCCAGATGGCGGAAGGCCTGGCCAAGGGCGGTCCAAGCGCCGCCGGATCGGCCGCCGAGATTGCCATGGGCTTCGGAATGGCCCAGCAGATGATGGCCCAGGGGGCGTTCAACATGACTGCGGGCCAGCCCGCAGCCCCGGCGGTTGCGGCTCCTGCGGCGGACATTCTGACACCCGCTCAGGTGGCGCAGACTCTGGGGGTCGCCGAGGCCGATGTCATCGCCAGCATTGAAGCCGGCGACATCAAGGGCAAGAAGATCGGCACCCAGTACCGCATCACCAAGGCGGCTTTGGATGAGTTCCTGGCTCATTGAGTCAGGAGATGCGGCGAAGGATGCGGCGACCCAAAAAAGGCGGAACCTTCTGCAGGTTCCGCCTTTGAATTGGATTGAGTTGTTGAGGTGATTACCAGCGCTCTTCGCCTTCGCCGAAGCCGCCCTTGCCGCGACGGTCATCGCGCTCCCACTTCTTGCCGCCACCGCCGCCGCCAAAGCCACCCGGGCGCTCCTCGCGCGGACGGGCTTCATTGATTGCGAGCAGACGTCCGCCGAAATCCTTGCCATTCAGGCCGGTAATTGCCGCCTGCATTGCTTCGGGGGTGTCCATGCTGACAAATGCAAACCCACGCGGACGGCCGCTTTCACGGTCGATCGGAAGGAAAACATCGGTGACGCCGCCGTACTGGCTGAACAGGTCGGTGATTTCCTGGGCGCTTGCTTTGAAGGGGAGGTTCCCCACGTACATCTTGGTATTCATAGTTCGCTTGAAGTTCGGGACTCTGCTTCAGGCTTGGATTTGCAGAGCAGGTTCATCCTTCGGAATACCGGGAACGCACCTGAGATGCTGCTTATCCTAACCCTGTCACAGGTGGTCGCGGTCGGATATTTACTCCGTCCCACCCTCCCACGGCAAGCAAATAGATGGGTGATTTTTCGGTCAGAGTTGGCCCGAAATCAGCATCTCCCTTAGCCTCCCGGTGTTGACCTTTCCCAAAGAAGATCGCGGGATGGCTGGCAGGCGGATGCATTCGGCGAGTTGATGCAGCGGCGGGGCTGCGGCATTGAAAAGCTCAAGAAGAGCGGTGCCTGTGGCGTTTTCCGCCACCAGCACCAGACGGCTTTCGCGACGGGCATCCGGCAGCACTGCGATCACTGGCGGCGGACTGACCCTGCGCTCCAGGGCCAGGGCATCGAGCCGGGACTGCAGAGGGGCCAGGTGGATGAGTTCGCCCAGCACTTTGACAAATCCTGATTCACGTCCGGCGAACTTCAGCCAGCGCCGGCCCTGTTCATCTCCAAGCTGTACCAGATCTCGCGTGACAAGTTGCCCTCCCAGGGGCTGCCAGGTCCACGCACCAGGCCTGTCACGCATGGCATACCCTTTTGCCAGCGCCGGCCCGCTGATGACCAGACGTCCCACATCATCTCGTTCAACCCGCCAGTGCGGCAGGATTTCCAGACACTCCGATGGCAGGTCGTCCTGCAGCGGTTGGGTGGCTATTTGAGAGGCGGCCTCGGTCATTCCATAACTTTGGTAAACCGGCCAGCCGAGATCACGCGCGGCCTCGGCGAGTTCGCAGGACATGCCTCCGCCGCCGACAATGGCGGCGCGCAGGCTCTCAGGGCAGGGGAGCCTGTTTTGGACCAGGTCATGCACCTGGGTGGGAACCACGGACACCAGCGTGACGCCCTGATGCTGGATGCGACGAACGAAGGCTTCAGGCGACCAGGACGTGTCCGAATGAATCACTGACGATCCTGACAGATGGGCGCGGGCCAGGATCGAAAAGCCGCCGACATGATGCAGGGGCAGGGCGATCAGCCAGCGGTCGTTTAGGGTCACTCGGAAGTGGGCGTTGACCGCGCTTGCGGAGATGAGGAAGGCCTCTTTGGCCAGTGCCACCCATTTGGGGACTCCTTCGCTGCCGGAGGTTTGGAAGAAGCAGGTGCGCCGCAATCCCGCCGAATCCGCAAAGGCCTCCAGGCCCGCTGAATCGGCGGGTTGATGAGGGTTCACTGCGACATGCGGGGCGTCGTTTTCCCAAAATCCATCGGGCATCATGGCCTGACATCATCAAGGTGGCGCCCTGATGCAAGCATGGCTTGTTTGAACGCTTCAGGAGGTCTGTCTTCCAAGGTTCTCGTCATCACCGGCTCAGGGCCGCCTTTTCTGAAAAGTTTGACATCAGGGGGGATTGGATGCCCTAGATGGCCCCCCTTTTTCCTCTTCCGCTCGTTCCATTGCTCATGTCCAAGACTCTCATCATCGCCGAGAAGCCCAGTGTCGCCGCCGACCTTGCCCGAGCTCTGGCGAAGGCTCCTGGCATGACCGCCTTCAAGAAGGAAAAGGACTGGTATGAAAGCGAGACCCACGTCATTTCCAGCGCTGTCGGCCACCTGATCGAGCTCGCGATGCCCGAGGTGAACGGCAAGAAGATCGGCTGGGGCTGGACGCACCTGCCGATCATGCCCAGGGAGTTCGAGCTGCGGCCGATCCAGGACAATGAGGACCGTTTCAAGCTGCTGAAGCGCCTGATGAACCGCAAGGATGTGACCCATCTCGTCAATGCCTGCGACGCCGGACGCGAGGGCGAGCTGATCTTCCGTTACATCGTCGAGGCCGCCGGCGTCAGCAAGCCGGTGCAGCGCCTCTGGATGCAGTCGATGACCCAGGGGGCGA
Source organism: uncultured Prosthecobacter sp. (assembly GCA_964642905.1). Lineage (GTDB taxonomy): Bacteria > Verrucomicrobiota > Verrucomicrobiia > Verrucomicrobiales > Verrucomicrobiaceae > Prosthecobacter. Next base: position 12,252 of record CAZXPU010000045.1, on the reverse strand, counting down.
TCCTCGATGCCTTCAAGAAGCTTCGCACAGACGGCGAGATGCAACCGCTGGCCGATGCCGCGAAGTGCCGCAGCGAGTCCGACTGGCTGGTGGGCATCAACGCCACCCGTGCCCTGACCGCCCTCAACTCCCGCCATGGCGGCTTCCGCCTGACCCCGGCCGGACGTGTGCAGACGCCGACCCTCACCATCCTGGCCAAGCGCGAACGTGAGATCCAGTCCTTTGTCAGCCGCACCTATTATGAGGTGCACGCCCTCTTTGAGGTTTCCGCCGGTCGCTACGAGGGGCGCTGGCTGAACGAAAAGTTCGTCAAGGATGAGCAGGACGAGCACCGGAAGGCCGAGCGCCTCTGGGATCGTGCGCAGGCCGAGGCCATTGTCGCCCGCTGCATCGGCCGCCCAGGAAAGATTGAGCAGGTCACCAAGCCGGTGAAGCAGGTGGTTCCGCTGCTTTACGACCTCACCAGCCTTCAGCGCGAGGCCAGCAACCGTTTTGGGTTCTCCGCCCGCCGCACCCTCCAGATCGCCCAGGCATTGTATGAGAAGTACAAGGTGCTGACCTATCCGCGAACCGACTCCCGCTACCTGCCCGAAGATTACCTGGGCACGGTCGCCTCCACGTTGAAGACCTTCGCCTCGCACGATGACCGCAGACAGGATGCACTGCCCGCCGACCTGGGCAAACATGCCGCCACGGCGCTCGACAACAAGTGGGTGCGTCCGACCCGGCGTGTGTTCGACACCTCCAAGGTCAGCGACCACTTTGCCATCATCCCGACCGGGCAGATTCCTCCTAAGGAGCTGCCGGAGGCCGAGCAGAAGCTGTTCGACATGGTCGCCCGCCGCTTTGTCGCCGTGTTTTTCCCGCCGGCGGAGTTTGAAGAGACCACCCGCATCACCCGTGTGGCGGAAGACGCCTTCCGCAGTGTTGGCAAGGTGCTCATCGAACCTGGCTGGCTGGCGGTTTATGGCAAGAAGGCCGCCGAGGAGGCTGCAGGTGAAGGCCAGGAGCAGGCCAAGCTTCTGGTGCAGGCCAGGGATGGCGACACCGCCTCCACGATTGATGCCAAGGTTGAGGAGCTTCAGACCAAGCCTCCGGCCCGCTACAACGAGGCCACCTTGCTGCGCACCATGGAGACCGCCGGCAAGCTGGTCGAGGATGAGGAGCTGGCGGAAGCGATGAGCGACCGCGGGCTCGGCACTCCTGCCACCCGTGCTGCGATCATCGAAGGCCTGATCAGCGACAAGTACATTGAGCGAGTCGGCCGCGACATCGCCGTCACCACCAAGGGACTTGCCCTGATCGACCAGATCAGCGAGATCGGCATCGAGGCGCTGAGCTCTCCGGAACTGACCGGACAGTGGGAGCACAAGCTCCGCCAGATGGAGCATCATCAGCTCGACCGCGGCAGCTTCATGCGCGACATCCGGTCCCTGACCACCGACGTGGTGGAAAAGACCCGGGCCTATCAGAAGGCGGCCAAGGAGCGCGTGTATCCGGATTTTGACGCCGTCTGCGGCACCTGCGGCCATCGCGGCTTCAAGCAGACGGAGGACTACTACGCCTGCAAGAACGAGGAATGCAGCGTCCGGGTGTTCAAGGTCATCGCCGGCATGGAGCTGGGCGAAGGCCAGGTGCGTGAGCTTCTGGAGAAGAAGTTTCTGCCTCCCATGGAGGGTTTTCGCAGCCGCCTGGGCAAGGAGTTCAGCGCCGGGCTGGAGATCAAGGACACCGGCAAGGTTTCCTTTGTCTTCCCGAGCGGCAGCAACGATCCGGACGCCCCGCCGCCCGTCGACTTTGACAACGCCGTCGCTCTTTGCGCCTGTCCGGTCTGCGCCAAGAAAAAGCGCGAAGGAAGGATTTTCGAAACTCCGACGAACTACATCTGCGATGTTGCGGCCAAGGATGCGAAGGCCTGCAACGCCAAGCTGCCACGCCTGCTTTGTCAGAAGGAGATCAGTCCTGCCAATGCCATCAAGTTCTTCACGGAAGGCAAGACCGGGCTGATTGAAGGCATGATCTCGAAGAAGGGACGGCCGTTCAGCACCTATCTGCTCTGCAAGCCGGGGGAGAAACGCCTGCTCGGCTGGGAGTTTCCTCCCCGCGAACCCCGCCCCAAGGCCCCGCCGAAACCGAAGGGCAAGTTCGCCAAAAAGGATGCGGCGCCGGAGGCCTGAGCCGGTTCAGGCCTTGTAACTGATCTTGCCCTCGGGGGTGGTTGTCAGCCAGCCGCCCTTTTGCAGTTCCTTGAAGACGGCTTCAATCTTGTTTTCGGGAAGGCGCTTGTTGAAGTGCCCCATCAAGCACGCCTTCAGGGTCTTTTCTTTTTTGGGCCTGGCATCGCCATTGACGCCTTTCATGATTGCCAGCTTTGATCGGAAGCTGTCCATCAGTTCAAGGGTGGAGAATTTCTCGAGGTTTTGAAGCGCTGGAACAGCGTTCATTGAGGTGTGTCTCGCCGCCAGGATGCCCTGAGTGCGGAGATGCTTCACCAGGGCGTCGAAGGCCTTGTCAGCGGAGATGATGTGGAAGTAGCCCTCAGGGTCTGCAGATGCCTTTTTCCCGATGTGAAAGGCCAGGACCAGATCCAGGGCATTCTTGCCAGAACAGCCGGTTTCCAGCAGATGAACCTGCTCGTGGTTGTCCTTGAGCTGCCGCACCAGCCTGATGGGCAGGTTCTTCTGCTGCATCCCAACCATCAGGGTCACCCAGACAGGCTTGTTCTTCAGATTGTCTAGGGGGACTTCATGGATGTTTTCGTAGTCAACGTAGATGTAATTGGACCTGGGCTGGCTCATGCGCGGGAAATGAAGGGGGCGCAGTTCCCTTAAGCAACTGTTCTTTCCAATTTCCGGTTTCATCACCCATCCTTGCGCTCCGGCCATCCCGCGCCAAACTCCGCGCCCCTTTCCCATGTCCACCGAACGCAAGACCCTTGAAGAACGCGCCCAGATGTCCGACATCGAGCGCCTGCGCCACTCCTGTGCCCACGTCATGGCCACGGCGATCCTGCGTCTCTGGCCCGACGCCCAGTTCGCCTACGGGCCGCCCGTGGAAAACGGCTTCTACTACGACTTCGACATGAAGCACCGCATCACGCCGGATGACTTCGAAAAAATCGAAGCCGAGATGAAGAAGATCGCCAAGGAAAACCAGCGCTTTGAAAAGAAGGTGATCAGCCGTGAGGAGGCTGTCGTCCTGGCGAAAAGCGGCCGGCTCGGCGGGCTCAGCGAACGCCCTGGCAACGAAAGCCGCTTCAAGCTGGACCTCATCGACAAGATTCCCGAGGGCGAGGAGATCTCCTGCTTTCAGAACGGCGACTTCATCGACCTCTGCGCCGGTCCTCACGTCGGCTACACCAGCAAATGCAAAAACGTCAAGCTGACCTCGGTTTCCAGCTCCTTCTACATGGGCGATGAAAGCAAGGGCCAGCTTCAGCGCCTCTACGGAACCGCCTTTGAAAGCCGGGAGGAGCTCGAGGCCTACTTCGTTCGCCTGGAGGAGGCGAAGAAACGCGATCACCGCCGCCTCGGCAAGGAACTGAAGCTTTTCCACATCGACGAGGACGTCGGCCAGGGCTTGATCCTCTGGACGCCGAACGGGGCCACCCTGCGCCAGGAACTGCAGACCTTCATCAGCGAGGAACTGCGCAAGCAGGGCTACAGCCAGGTCTTCACCCCGCACATTGGCAAGCTGGCCCTCTACAAGACCAGTGGTCACTTCCCCTACTACAAGGACGCCCAGTTCCCGGCGATCATGGAGCCGGACCAGCTTGAGCAGATCGCCCACGAAGGCTGTTCCTGTGCCGAAATGACCTCCCGCATCGACGCCTGCTCCGCCCAGTTTGCCACGCAGATGAACGAGCGCACTGGCCGTCAGATGATCGGACCTGAGCGCGTCATGGACGCCGAGAAGCTGCTCGACGGCTTCCTGCTCAAGCCGATGAACTGCCCGCATCACATCAAGATTTTCGCCAGCCAGCCGCGCAGCTATCGGGACCTGCCTGTGCGCCTGGCGGAATTCGGCACCGTCTATCGCTGGGAGCAGTCCGGTGAGCTGAACGGCATGACCCGTGTACGCGGCTTCACGCAGGATGACGCCCACCTGTTCTGCACCGAGGACCAGGTGGCGGATGAAGTCCTGGGCTGCCTTTCGCTGGTCAAGGTCGTGCTCAACACCCTGGGCATGTCCGACTACCGGGTCCGGGTCGGTTTGCGTGATCCTGACAGCAACAAGTACACCGGCAGTCCTGATCAGTGGGACCGTGCCGAGGCCGCCTGCCGCGAGGCCGCCAAGACCCTTGGCGTGCCGTTCAGCGAGGAGCCGGGCGAGGCCGCCTTCTACGGGCCGAAGATCGACTTCGTCATCAAGGATGTCATCGGCCGCGAATGGCAGCTCGGCACCGTGCAGGTGGACTACCAGCTCCCGATCCGCTTTGACCTCAGCTACACCGGTGCCGACAACAAGCCGCACCGCCCGGTGATGATCCACCGTGCGCCCTTCGGCAGCATGGAGCGCTTCACCGGCGTGCTGATCGAGCACTTCGCGGGGCATTTCCCGACCTGGCTCGCCCCTGAGCAGGTGCGTGTGCTGACCATCAGTGAAAAGGTGGACGCCTTCGCCCAGGAGATCTTCGCCCAGCTCAAGGCCGCCGGCCTGCGCGTGACCCTGAACAACGATGCCGACAAGATCGGTGCCAAGATCCGGAACGCCCAGCTCGACAAGGTGCCCTACATGCTCGTTCTCGGTGAAAAAGAGGCGGCAGCGCAGAGCGTGGCCGTCCGTCACAGCAAGAAGGGGGACCTCGGCGTCAGGCCCGTGGCCGAGTTTGTCGAGGAGATCACTGCGGAAGTGCGTGAGCGCCGGTTGTAAGGCGTCAATAACCAAGGATTCAGCCCCTGCCTCCGAATGTCCTCCACCCCAGCCACCCAGGCCTCTCCTGCTGTTGTTGAAGTCAGGGACATGGACTTCGCCTATGGCGGAAAGGTCGCCCTGCATGACATCAACCTCGCTGTTGAAAGCAGGCGGGTCACCGCCCTGATCGGCCCTTCGGGCTGCGGTAAAAGCACTCTTTTGCGGTGCATCAACCGCATGAACGACCGCGTGGTCGGGGCCAGAATCGTCAAGGGGGCCGTGCTGGTGAAGGGCAAGAACATCCATGATCCGGATGTCGATCTTACCCAGCTTCGCCGACAGGTCGGCATGGTCTTCCAGAAGAGCAATCCCTTCCCGAAAAGCATCTTCGAAAACGTGGCCTACGGGCTGCGTGTGCATGGGGAGGACGACCAGGAAGTGCTCAATGAAGCTGTGGAGCGGGCCTTGAAGCAGGCCGCCCTCTGGGATGAGCTGAAGGATCGTCTCCAGGCGCATGCCCTTGGCCTGAGCGGCGGTCAGCAGCAGCGCCTCTGCATCGCCCGGGCCATCGCCACCCAGCCGAACGTCCTGCTTATGGACGAACCCTGCTCGGCGCTCGACCCCATCGCCACCCTGAAGATCGAGGAGTTGATCCACCAGCTCGCCCGCGACTACACGGTGATCATTGTGACCCACAACATGCAGCAGGCGGTCAGGGTCAGTGATTTCACCGCCTTTCTGCACCTGGGCAGGCTGATCGAGTTCAGCCCCACCGAACAGATGTTCGACCAGCCGAAGGAAAAGCTCACCGAAAGCTACCTGCGTGGCACGTTCAGCTGAGCCCGGCCGCTTTTTCGGGGCCGAAGTCAGCCTCCGGGGATGCTGGGTGTGTGGAATCTTGGCGAATCCCTGAAATCAGGCTTGGTCAAGCCGCCGGGTCTGTGCTTTTTCCTGAGGTCCGCTCATGTCCGCCCCTTCAACCGCCACTCCCGACGCCAGCTTCATCCAGGTGGAGAAGTTCAACTATGCCTACGGTGACCATCAGGTGCTCTTTGATGTCGACCTGAATTTGCATCGTCAGGACATCACGGCGCTGATCGGGCCCTCCGGCTGCGGCAAGAGCACGCTTCTGCGCTCGATCAACCGCATCAACGATCTCGTGGACATCGCCCGTGTCGTCAGCGGCAGGATCCGGGTGGATGGCGTGGACATCTACTCGCCGAATGTCGATGTGATCAGCCTGCGCCGGAACATCGGCATGGTGTTCCAGAAGTACAACCCGTTCCCCAGGAGCATCTTCGAGAACGCCGTCTACGGGCTGCGGGTCGCTGGCGTGAATGACAAGCAGCAGCTTGAAGAGGCCGCCGAACGCAGCCTGAAACTCTCCGCTCTCTGGGAGGAGGTGAAGGACCGCCTGCATGAGCCCGCCACAGGTTTGAGCGGCGGTCAGCAGCAGCGCCTGTGCATCGCCCGGGCCGTGGCCCTGGAGCCGCGCATTCTGCTCATGGATGAGCCCTGTGCCGCCCTCGACCCGATCGCCACCGCACGCATTGAGGACCTCATTGCCCAGCTTCGTGGCCAGTTCACCTTTGTCATCGTCACCCACAACATGGAGCAGGCCAAGCGCATTGCCGACAAGACGGCCTTCTTTTACAAGGGCCGGGTGGTGGAGTGTGATGACACGATGGAGATCTTCGGCAACCCGAAGCAGCAACTCACCGAGCAGTATGTGACCGGACGGCTGGTGTAAAAAAAGAGGACGGCAGTGGATCTGCCGTCCTCGAAATCAACCGGATGGTTCCAGGCGGGATGAATCACTTCACCGCGCCGTGAAAGCCCGCCTTGTTCATGGCGGCGATCAGATCGGCCTCGGTGAATTCACCCTTCACCGTGAAGCTGCTGGCCTTGGATGCCACCGTGTGCTCGGTCACGCCGGGCACGGACTTGACGGCGTCAGCCATGGCGTTGGCGCACTTCTGGCAGCAGAGGTGGGCGCCGTTGACGGTCGCTTCCGTCAGCTTTTTGGAGGCGGATGAGGAGGCGCCGACGGAGCCCTTTTCAGCATCGTCGCTGGTTCCGTAGTAACCGGCGGCCATGATGGCTTCGACAGCCTTTTTGGCATTGGCCTTGGACTTGGCGGTGACGGTGACCGTCTTGCCTTCGGCCGTGACCGTCACATCTTTGATGCCGGCGGCGGCCTTGACGATGCCGTTGGTGCAGCTTTTGCAGCAGTTATGCACGCCGTTCAGGGTGACGGTGGTCTCAGCCTGGACAAGACCCGAGGCAAGGAGGAGGGAGGCGAGGAGGAATTTCTTCATAGGAGCAGTCAAAGACGTTCGTTGGCTGCGTATTCTTTGCTCAATCTTGCCACAAACCGTCGCATTGTGGCTAAAAAAGCCCTCGCGCACGGAGAGGGCTGCTTTTAAAATCCCGTCCGTCATGTCTCTCTACGAACGCGACTACATGCGTGAAGAACAGCCCTCCCTTCTGGACCGGCTGAGGCGCGTTCAGGCCTTTCAATGGTTCTTCTGGGCCAACATCGCGGTTTTTTTCGTCCAGTGGGTGATCCTTGCGGAAAACAGGCCTGGCGGTGACTTTCTCCCAGATGGCGGGGTCAGCATCAAGGCTTTGACCGAGGGCAAGGTCTGGACGCCCTTCACCTACATGTTTGTGCATGGCAGCGTCGGGCACATCCTGCTGAACATGATCATGCTCTGGTTTGCCGGCCGTCGGGTGCAGGACCTCTACGGCCCCCGTCATTTCACCCTGATCTACATCCTCTCAGGCCTGGCCGGCGCCGCCTTGCAGCTCACGACGGACAGCCTCAGCAGCCAGGGAAACACCTACCTTCTCGGTGCCTCGGCCTCGATCATGGGGCTGCTGCTGGCCTATGCGGTCGCCATGCCGGAGGAGGAAATCTACCTGATGGTCATGTTCATCGTGCCCGTCCGCTTCCGTCTGTGGACGCTCGCCCGGGTGCTGCTGGTGTTCAACCTGGCGCTTGGACTGCTCGGCCTGCTGCATCTCCTGCCGACCTGGCTGTCCGGCGGAGGCGCCCCCGTGGCTTATCTGGCGCATTTTGCGGGAGCCATTGCCGGCTGGCATTACGCACGGACCCTCGGCTACGGTGAGATGCCGCTGGCTCGGGGCCTGCCATTCAAACCTGCGCGTCGAAAGGCCGTGACCGCCGCTGTTCGCCGCCGTCCGGTTGTGGAGCTCGATGAGGATGCCATGCGTCAGCAGGCCTCCCGCAGCAGTCCTGCGACCGATCTGATGCGCGATGAGGTGGATCCCATCCTCGACAAGATCAACGATCACGGATTCCACAGCCTGACGGATGATGAACGCCGCGTGCTGGAACGGGCCAGCCGGAAGATCCAGGGAACCGGCGGTTGAGCCGGCCGATGGGGCAGGGGGTCAGCCTCCGAAATCCAAGGGCCTGGCCGCCTCATTGATGGTGGGCCTGACCACCACGATCTCACCCAGAATGTTTTCCTGCTCAACCTGGAGATGGTTGAGCTTCATCAGCTCCAGCATGGCCAGGAAGGTGACAATGACCTCCACGCGGCTGGCGGCGTCGCTGAACAGGGTTTCAAACCGCACCTTGCCGCCGACGGGGATGGTTTCAAGCAGGTGCTCGATCTTGTCGGCCACCGTGTAGCGGTCGCTGACGATTTCACGAATGTCGGTCGTGTTCTCGAAGCGCTTCAGCACGCGCTGGAAAGCGCGGATGAGGTCGAAGATTCCCACTCCTGCAACGGTCGGCACCGGGGCCTCAAGGTCCAGCGGCTCCGGGCTGGTGGCGAAAAATTCATCCGCCTTCACCTCCTGGTGTCCCAGGAACTGGGCGGCATCCTTGAACTTCTTGTATTCGACAAGCTGGCGGATCAGCTCCCAGCGAGGGTCCTCCTCCTCGGCATCCTCCTCGGGCGGCTGCTGGCTTTGCGGCAGCAGTTCACGACTTTTCAGATACATCAGGTTGGCCGCCATGACGATGAACTCGCTGGCCAGCTCGACGTTGAGCATCTTGAAGGTGTTGATGTATTCCAGGTACTGCTTGGTGATGCGCCCGATGGACACGTCATAGATGTCGATCTCATCCTTTTTGATGAGATACAAAAGCAGGTCGAGGGGGCCCTCGAAAATCTCCAGTTTGACCTTGTAATCCTTGTCTTCCACCCGTCGAGCTATGTCCGGGATGTGAGGTGATGCGAGAGGAAAATCACGCGGAGGAGGATGCAGCCGGCGGGCGGGTCAGCCCAGTGCCGCGCAGAAGAGCGCGGCAAAGAGCAGCAGCTGGGCGCCGCTCAGCGCCAGAAGCTTGTTGTAGGCGGGGCCCGGAGGTGTCAGCCACAGCCGCAGGAGGATGAACACCCCAAGCGGCAGCACGGTCATCGGCAGGGTGGCCGCGCGATTCAGCCCCTGGTCCCACCAGTAAAAGCCAACGGCGTACGCCAGCAGGGTCAGAAGCGTGATTTCGAGCCTGGCAAACCCCTGGCCGAAACGCACCGCCAGGGTGCGTTTGCCGGTGCTCCGGTCCTCATCAATGTCACGCAGGTTGTTGATGGCGATCAGCACGGTGCTGAGGCAGCCAATCTGCACGCCCCCGATGATGCCGCCGACCAGCCATTCCCCGGTTTGCACGAACGCGGACCCGGTCACGGCCACCAGGCCGAAGAACAGGATCACGAAAAGCTCTCCCAGCCCTCGGTAGGCCAGCGGGGCCGGGCCGCCGGTGTAGCCGTAGCAGAACCACAGCGATGGAATGCCGATGATGACGATGGGCAGGCCGCGTGCGCTGATCAGCGGCAGGGAAAGCAGCGTGGCCAGCCCAAGCATGAGAACACCCGCCAGCATCACGGTACCAGGCTTCACCACGCCCGCCGCCGTGATGCGGCGGGGGCCGATCCTGGCCTGCGTGTCCTTGCCCTGCTTGAAGTCGAGCGCATCATTGAACCAGTTCGTGGCGATCTGGAGCGCGATGGTGCTGCCCAGCGTGCAAAGCAGAAGCGGCCAGGCCAGGGGCTGGCCGCCGAGGTTGGAGCCGATGAAAAAACCGGCGAACACAGGCGCCACCGCCGCACCGAGCGTTTTCGGGCGGGCCGCCTGCAGCCAGTCGGAAAGCGAGGCCATGTCCGGATGGATCACATCACCATGCCACCGTCCACCGCCAGCACCTGGCCGGTGATGTAGCGGGCCTCCGGACTGGCAAGGAACAGGGCCGTGGAGGCGATGTCCTCTGCCTGACCGAAGTCACCCAGCGGGATCTTTTCCAGGATGGCCGCCTTGACCTTCTCATCAAGGACGCCGGTCATGTCCGTGGCGATGAAGCCCGGGGCGATGACATTGGCGGTCACTCCACGGCCGGCGTACTCCTTGGCCAGTGATTTAGTGAAGCCGATGAGCCCCGCCTTGCTGGCGGCATAATTGGCTTGTCCCGCGTTGCCCATGAGACCGATGACGGAGGCGATGTTGATGATTCGTGCGCCCTTCTGCTTGAGCAGGCTGCGCTGGAAGGCCTTCACCATGTGAAAGGCGCCCTTCAGGTTCGTGTCCACCACGAAGTCCCAGTCCTCCTCGCTCATGCGCAGAAGCAGGCCGTCCTTGGTGACCCCGGCGTTGTTCACCAGGATGTCCACATGGTCGAAGTCAGCCAGAACCTGCTTGCCCATCTCCGCCACGGCGGCCCCGTTGCCAACGTCCACGGCATAGCCTCTGGCTGCGCCGGGATGGAGGGCGTTGATGGCGTCCGCGGCCGCCTGTGAATTGGCCTCGGTGCGGCTGACGATGGCCACCCTGGCGCCTTCGGAGGCGAGTTTTTCTGCAATGGCTTTGCCGATGCCACGTCCGGCACCGGTCACAACGGCGACTTTGTCTTGGAGCTTACCCATGAGGCATCATGGCGGGCGCGACCGTCCTGGCAAGGGGCGAGTCACAACCTGCTTTCAGGGCTGCTTTTCCTGAATCCGGAACTGGGTGGGGGTCAGCAGCGTCATCTTCTTGAAATCCTTGCTGAAGAAGAACTGGTCGCTGTAGCCCACCTGGCGGGCGATTTCCTTGACGGGGTCTTCGCTCTCAATCAGGCGGTGCTTGGCCTGATTGATCCGCTCACGCCTGAGCCAGTCGATCGGGCTGGTGCCGATGCACGATTTGAACAACCGGCTGAAGTGGCTTTCGCTCATGCCGGAAAGCGCGGCAAGGTCGGACACGCGGATGGCCGTGTGGAAATACAACCGCATCTTTTCCAGGGCCTTCTGGACGGGCATGGGAAGTTCAGGACGGATTTCGTCGGTGTCAGACAGCCGAGCCTCAAAGGCCAGGGCGATGATGGCCGTGACGGCGGCGTTCACCAGCGCGGCCTCGCTCGGCCGGGTGCCGATCATGTGATGAAAAATGCGCTCGAATTCCAGGCTCGCGGCGCGTGTGTTGAAGTTCCGGATCACCGGCTGTGAACGAATTTCCAGCAGGCTGGCGACACGGTCCAGCGGCCGTCCTTCAACCCGGATCCAATAAAGCTCCCAGGGCTGCTTCGAGGAGGCGCCATAGGCGTGTGGATGGTGGCAGTTGACCCACAGCAGTTCATCCGGCCCCACCGGATGCCGCTTGCCGGCGACCTGCACCCAGCCTTGCCCGGCAAGGCAGAGGATGAACTCATGCCCTGGATAAGTTTCGCGTTGAATCCGGTGCTCATAGCCCGCCCGGAGATGCCCGCCGCGAACGACAGAATAAAACAAGTCTCTCTGCCAGTCCGCCGGAGTGGCATACAGATTCTGGAGAAAGACCGTCTCCTGAAACAGGGTGCTCATGACGGAATATGACATACCAGCATTCGGCAGCACCTGTCGAGCAGGAAAGTTCAAACGCTTCGAGCCATCCTCCATCGGCATTCACCCGACTATGCCGCTGACCGCCGTGGTCTTGCTGCTCGCCATGGAAGTCCTCAAAGAATCCGAAAACTCTAGCGTTTGACCTCCTCAACCGCCTCGGCCTTCACATTCGTGACGGACATCGTGCCGCTGCCGGCAGGAAAGCAGATGGCCATCTCAATGAGTTCTGGATCACTCACGTCCATCTCGGTGCTCAGAAAGTTCCACTCGCCTTTTTTGAGCTCAAAAACACGGTACTGATACCGCACCTTGCCGCAGGCCACCCTAAGATGAAGGTCGGACTTGGGATAGGTCAGAGCTGTCCAACGGTAGCTGCCACCAGGCTTCCAGTCCAGGTCGGCGACGTTGCGTGACTTGTCGTTGAAGATGTAGTCAGAGGAGACCTTGACTGCCAGCGAGACCTTCATCCTTTTGGTCGAGACGGGCATCTTGAAGGCCTGGCTGAGCTCGCTGAAGTTGAACTTGGAAAGGTTGAGGGTGATCACCGTGTCGCCATCGACCTTGTCCGGTT
>CAZXPU010000044.1:0-38838 GCA_964642905.1 uncultured Prosthecobacter sp. | reverse complement strand
CCGTCAGGCCCGCGTCTTCATGTCGCTGACCCATCACTGGACCAAGCAGAGCCATGGCGAGGGAACCTATGTGGTGCGTGACATGCTGGAGCTGTTTGCGAAGATGGCCCGTGCCGAAGGCGACTTTGAATGGGGCGTGGCCTACCATCCCTATCCCCGGGACCTGCGCAATCCGGACACGTGGAAGGACACCGAGCTGACCCAGGGCTTCGACACGCCCTACATCACGCCGAAGAACCTGGAGGTGCTGCCCGCCTTTCTGAAGCAGGAACCGATGCTCTTTCAAGGCAGGATCCGCGGCCTGCTGCTGAGCGAGCAGGGCTTCAATTCACCGACCCTGAGCGAGGCGGACCAGCGGCGTCAGGCGGCGGGGCTCGTCTATGTGTTCCGCAAGCTGAAGACCCTTCCCGAGGTCGAGGCGTATCACTTGCATCGTTACCAGGACATGCCCGCCGGGGAAGGCGGGCTGCGCCTTGGCCTTATCGATGAGACGGGTGCGCACAAGCTGGCCTGGGACGTCTATCGCGAGATCGGCACAGGATCCGCCAGGGAGCGCGAGTTTGAAGCGATGGCGGAGAAGGTGTGGGCGGCACCCTGAGGAAGCAGCTCAGGGCATGGCCACATTCAGCGCGTCGGCCAGGGACTGGATCCTGGGGGTTGAACGCATGGTGGGTTGGGGCGGCGGCAGGCTTTCCGCCCAGGCTTCGATATTTTCCAGGGAGACATTGGGTTCATGCTGAACCCGCAGCCAGGCACCCTCGGCACGTCGCAGCAGGGTGATCCAATGATCGGCATGGCGGCATTGCAGGCCCTGGCAGGGGGCGTTCTCCTCCAGGGCGGAAACGGCGGCCTGCGTGAGCACGGCCACCTTGGTGAGTTCGCCGTCAAAGCTGCCGAAAATGACTTCGGCGCGGCCGTCGGCATGGATGAGCAGCGCGTTCATGATCAGTGGGCTTCGAGCCAGTTGGTGCCGGTGCCTGCCTCAACCTCCACAGGCACGTCGCCGAGAGGAAGGGCGTCGCGCATGTGCTGGAGAATCAGGCCGCGCGCCTGTTCGACCTCGGCCTCGGGAACCTCAAACAGAAGCTCGTCGTGCACTTGGAGCAGCATGCGGGTTTTCATCCCCGCCTGGTGCAGGGCGTGCTCGATGCGGATCATCGCCAGCTTGATCATGTCGGCAGCGGTTCCCTGGATGGGCGTGTTCATCGCCATGCGTTCCGCGCCGCCACGGATGGTGGCGTTGGCGCTGCCGATGTCGCGGATCACACGCCGGCGGCCCGTGATGGTCTCGACATAGCCGTGCTTCTTGGCGTCCCGGACGATCTCCTCCATGTAGCGATGCACGCCTGGGAACTGCTTGAAGTAGTTGTCGATGATGGTGGCCGCCTCGCCGCGTGGAATGCCAAGGCGCTGGGAGAGGCCGAAGGCGCTGATGCCGTAGATGATGCCGAAGTTCACCATCTTGGCGGTGCGCCGCATCTCGGGCAGGACGCCGTCGAGCGGCACGCCGTAGACGCGGGCGGCGGTGGCCTGGTGAATGTCCTGGCCCTGCTGGAAGGCCTCGATCATCGCCGGGTCCTCGCTCAGGGCGGCCATGACGCGCAGCTCCACCTGGCTGTAGTCGGCGCTGAGCAGCACCCAGCCCGGCATGCCGGGGACGAAGGCCTTGCGGATCTCCTTGCCGGAGTCCGAGCGGATCGGAATGTTCTGAAGGTTGGGATTGCTCGAGGCCATGCGTCCGGTGGCGGCCATGAGCTGATGAAAGGTGGCGTGAACGCGGCCGTCGATCCTGGACACGCATTCCGGCAGCGCATCGACATAGGTGCTCTTCAGCTTGGTGACCTCGCGGTATTCCAGGATTTCGCCGATGATTGGATGCAGGCCGGCGAGCGACTGCAACACCTGCTCGTTGGTCTGATACTGGCCGGTGGCGGTCTTCTTCGGCTTCTCCATGAGCTTCAGCCTTTCAAAGAGCACCTCGCCGAGCTGCTTCGGGCTGTTGAGGTTGAAGGGCGTTCCCGCGTGGTCCTGAATCCGGTGGTGCAGCTCATGGGCGCGCTTTTCAAGCTGCAGGCCGAACTCGCGGAGCGCGGCGACGTCGATCTTCACGCCGAGGTGCTCCATGCGTGCCAGCACCGGGATGAGCGGGCATTCAATCTCATGGAAGACGCGCTCGGCGCCGTGTTTGGGCAGCAGCGGACGGAGCTTTTCGGCGAGCTGCCAGGTGACGTCGGCGTCCTCGGCGGCGTAATCGGAGATTTTCTTCGGATCGGCCGCGGCGACATCGGCCATGCTCTGCGGGCTGAAGAGATCCTTTTCCTTGTCGGTGTTGATGAGCGCGGAAATCGGGACGGGCGTGTAGCCGAGGTAGGTCTCCGAAAGGTAGTCCATGCCGTGACGCTGGTCGGGCTCGACCAGCGAGTGCGCGATCATGGTATCGAAGAACGGCCCGGCGACCTCGACGCCCTTGGCGAGCAGCACGGAGATGTCGAACTTGAGGTTATGCCCGACCTTCTCGACGTCTTCGCGGGAGAAGACGGCACGGAACTCCTCCAGCATTGGGAAGGATTGCGCCTGGTCGCGTGGGAAGAAGACAAACCAGCCCTCGCCGGCCTTCCAGGAGAAGGCGATGCCGACGATCTCCGTCTCGCGGGGATCGAGCGAGGTGGTTTCCAGGTCGAAGCAGAAGGACGGCTGCTGGTGGAGTTCGGCAATCAGGTGGGCGCGTTCCTCTGCAGAGCGAACCAGGTGATACTGATGCGGGGTGTCGGCGATGCTGCGCAGGTGAGGGACGGCCGGTGTTGTCGTCTCGGCGGATGCAAAGAGATCACCGCCTTCAGCCGCTTCATCAGGCTTCTCCTCCCGGGCCATCATGCGGCCGCGGCCCGCCTTGAACTCGTCCCCGAAAACTCGGCGGCCCAGGGCGTTGAACTCGAACTCGGTGAAGAGCGCCTTGAGGGCGGGGGAGTCATGGCCCTTGAGCGCCAGGTCCTCCAGGGCGACCTCGACGGGCAGATCGGTGAAGATGGTGGCGAGCTTTTTGGACATCACCGCCTTGTCGGCATGCTGCTCCACCTTTTCCTTCTGCTTGCCCTTGAGCTGGGCAGCGCTGGCAAGGAGGTTTTCAACGCTGCCAAACTGCTGGATGAGGCTGGTGGCGGTCTTTTCACCAAAGCCGGGGATGCCGGGGATGTTGTCCACGGCATCGCCCATGAGCGCCAGGATGTCGATGACCTGCTCCGGGCGTTCGATGCCCCAGCGTTCACAGACCTCCTTCACGCCGAGGATCTCGACATCGCTGCCCTGGCGGCCGGGCTTGTAGATCTTGATGCGATCGGAGACGAGCTGGCCGAAGTCCTTGTCGGGGGTGACCATGAAGGTCTCAAAGCCGTCCTTTTCCGCGCGTTTGGCGAGGATGCCGATGATGTCGTCCGCCTCCAGGCCGTCCTTGGTGATGAGCGGAATGTGCATGGCCGCGCAGAGGCGGTGGATGAGCGGAATGGCGGTGGCGATGTCCTCGGGCATCTCCTCGCGCTGGGCCTTGTAGTCCGGGAACATCTCATGGCGCGGCGTCGGCGCCGAGGTGTCGAGCACGACCGCGAGATGGGTCGGCTGCTGGCTGCCGATGATGTCCAGGAGCGTGTTGGCGAAGCCGTACAGCGCGGAGGTGTTGACGCCGTCGCTGGTGCGAATGGGATTTTTGATGAAGGCGAAGTGCGCGCGGTAAAGCAGCGCCATGCCATCGAGAAGAAAGAGGCGTTTGGACATGAACGGGCGACAGCGTGGCGAGTGCCGCCGCCAGGGTCAAGGCTTGCACCGGGGCACCCGAAGAAAGCTGGCCAGATTCTGGCTCAGTCCTGCTTCATCAGGAAGTACTCCAGGCTGTCCACAAGGGCCTGCCAGGAGGCGTCGATGATGTTGGTGCTGACGCCGACCGTGCCCCAGGTCTGCAGTCCGTCGCTGCTGACAATGAGCACGCGGGTCTTGGCCGCCGTGCCCGTGCCGCTGTCGATGATGCGCACCTTGTAGTCCTCGAGGCGGACCCGGGCGATCTTGGGGAAGTGGGGCAGCAGGGCCTTGCGCAGGGCCTTGTCGAGGGCGTTCACCGGGCCGTCACCCTCGTCCACGGTGTATTCGGCGTTGCCGTCGACGCTGATCTTGACGGTGGCCTCGGTGGTTTCGATGTGGTTGTGCGGATGGTGTCGGTGGGTGGTGTGATATTCGATCAGGTCGAAGCTGCGGATTTCGCGGCCGAGCTGGCGGCGGATGAGCAGCTCGAAGCTGGCTTCGGCGGCCTCAAACTCATAGCCTTCGCTTTCCAGGCGCTTCACCTCGGCCAGCACCTTGTTCACCTCCGGGGAGCCCTTGGCGAGCGGGATGCCCATGGCTTCGGCCTTCACCAGCACGTTCGACTGGCCGGACATGTCGGAGATGGAGATGATGCGCTCGTTGCCGACCAGGGCCGGGTCCACGTGTTCGTAGGTGCGGGCAAGCTTCTGCACGGCATGAACGTGAAGGCCGCCCTTGTGGGTGAAGGCGGCGAGGCCGACGTACGGGGCGCGGATGTCGTGAGGCACGTTGGCCAGTTCGTCGACAAAGTAGGCGAGTTCGCGCAGGCGGGTGAGGTCGATGCCGAGGTCGATGCCCATCTTGAGCTGAAGGTTGGGCATCACCGTGATGAGGTTGCAGTTGCCGACGCGTTCGCCGTAACCATTGATGGTGCCCTGCACCTGGCAGGCGCCGGCACGGATGGCGGCCAGGGCGTTGGCGACACCGACGCCGCCGTCGTTGTGGGTGTGGATGCCCACGGGTTTGCCGAGGTGGGCGATCACCTTGCGGGTGACCTCCTCGACCCATTCGGGCAGGGCGCCACCGTTGGTCTCGCAGAGCACCACGAGGTCGGCACCGGCATCAGAGGCTGCTTTGACGGTCTTGAGGGAGTATTCGGGATCCTCACGGAAGCTGTCGAAGAAGTGTTCCGCGTCGTAGAGCACCTCACGGCCATGCTTTTTCAGGTAGGCCACTGTGTCGGCGATCATGGCCAGGTTTTCCTCCAGGGTGACCTGGAAGACTTCGGTGACATGCAGGGGCCAGGTTTTGCCGACGATGGTGACGGCGGGGGTCTGGGCGTCGAGCAGCATCTGCACCTGGGCGTCGTCCTCAACCTTGAGCTTGCCACGGCGGGTCATGCCGAAGGCGGTGATCTTCGCCTTTTTCCAGGTGCGCTTGGCGGCTTCCTGGAAGAACGCGGCATCCTTGGGGTTGGAGCCCGGCCAGCCGCCTTCGATGTAGTGCACCCCGAAATCGTCGAGCCTTTCGGCGACACGGATTTTGTCGAGGGTGGAGAAGGAGATGCCGGTGCCCTGGGTGCCATCGCGCAGGGTGGTGTCGTAGATTGTAACAGGAACGGACATGGGGGTCAAAAGCGGGTCAAAAGGGTCAGGGTTTCGTCGAGGGGAGAGGGGGGATCACTAAAGCCGCGGACGAACGAGTTCGGCTGAAGGTGAAACGCGGAGGGCTTTTTGCCGTTTCAGGCACCTGGGGCGCCTGACGATTGCCAGAAATGACGGACTCCAACGGCTGCGTTACGCGCAGAGGAGCCCGCGGCTAATTCGAATGGCAATGCTGGTGGCTGGACGGACCATGAACAGCCTGGAATCTAGGGCGCGGCGAGGTTCTGGCAAATGGTCTTTTTCAGCCTGGAAAGGCGCGTTTTGGAGGAAAAGGCAGGGATGGGGCGAGTTTGGCGAATGAGGAGCGTAAAACATCATGGCTTCCAGCCTTGCGCTCCCTTCAAACGCTGCCAAGGGTGGGTGCTCTCCCATTCCCGAATGAGCGATCCCATCCGACATGAATGCGGCCTGGCCGTAGTCCGACTGAAGAAGCCCCTGGCCTACTACCAGGACACCTATGGGACCGCCCTGTATGGTTTCAATCTGCTGGCCTCGCTGATGGCCAAGCAGCGCAACCGCGGCCAGGACGGCATCGGCATCGGCTGCTGCAAGCTCGACATGCCGCCGGGCTCACCCTACCTCTTCCGTGAGCGGTTTGACGTGTCCGTGGAGCAGATGGGCGAGGTGTTCAGCGACATCCGCAAGGACTACAAGCGCATCGCCCGCCGCATTGACGGCAGGCGCAAGGAGGAGCGGCACGAAACCGGCGTCGAGCTGCCGCCCTTTGAGGAGGATCCGGATGCCATCAAGCGTGAGTTTGACCTGGCTGGCGAGATCAACATCGGCCACCTGCGCTACGGCACCTCCGGCGGACTGGGCAAGGGCTGCCTGCATCCCTACATGCGCCGCAGCACCTGGCCCACCCGCAGCCTGATGGTGATGGGCAACTTCAACCTCACCAACTCCGGCGAGCTCAACCGGGTGATGATGCAGCGCGGGCAGCATCCCGTGTTTGGCACCGACACCCAGAGCGTGATGGAGGAGATCGGCTTCCAGCTCGACGAGGCGCACACGCAGCTTTATCACGAACTGAGGGACGGCGGCGTGCCTGGAGCTGAGATCCCCAGTCACATCAGCCAGCGTCTGGACGTGGCCGAGGTGGTGCGCAAATCGGCCCAGATCTGGGATGGTGGCTACGCCATCGTCGGCGTGATCGGCAGCGGCGATCTTTTTGTGATGCGCGACCCCAGCGGCATCCGGCCCTGCTGGTACTACGAGAACGACGAAGTGCTGGCCTTTGCCTCCGAGCGTGTCGCTTTGATGTCCGTGCTTGAGGTGCCTGAGGAGGAGGTGAATGAGCTGCCTCCGGCGCATGTGGCCGTCATGAAAAACTGCGGGACATTCTCGATGGAGAAGTTCACCGAGGTGCGCGAGCCCAAGCCCTGCTCGTTTGAGCGGATCTACTTCTCCCGCGGCAACGACTCCGAAATCTACAAGCAGCGCAAGCGCCTGGGCGAGCAGCTGGTCGAGCAGGTCGTGCAGGCCATCGACAATGACTTCGAGCATTCCGTGCTCAGCTTCATTCCGAACACCGCCGAGACGGCTTATTTTGGTTTCCTGGACGGCCTGCGCAAGAGCCGTCGTGTGGCCGTGAAGGACGCGCTCGTGGAAATGCTGAAGAAGGGCGAGTTTGACGAGGCGAAGCTGGATGATCTGGTGCTGCGCAACTGGCCGAGGGCTGAGAAAATCGCGCACAAGGACATCAAGATGCGCACCTTCATCGCCTCCGAAAACGGGCGTGATGAGCTGGTCTCCAGCGTCTATGACATCACCTACGGAAGTGTCACTGAGAAGGACAGCCTGGTGGTCATCGACGACAGCATCGTGCGCGGCACCACGCTGAAGACCTCCCTCCTGCGCATCCTGGCGCGGACGAACCCGCGGCGCATTGTCGTGCTCTCCACGGCGCCGCAGATCCGCTACCCGGACTGCTACGGCATCGACATGTCGGAGCTGGGCAAGTTCATCGCCTTCCAGGCGGCGGTGGAACTTCTCAAGGAGCGCGGTCTGAGGTCCGTGCTGCGTGACACTTACGATGCCTGCGCGGCTGAATTGAAGAAGCCGCGCCAGGAGATGCGCAACGCGGTGAAAGCCGTTTATGCGCCGTTCAGCGACGAGGAGATTTCCGACAAGATCTCGCAGCTCGTTTATCCGACACGGACGAACTGGAAGGGCGAGGTCAGGATCATCTTCCAGACCATCCCCGGTCTGCACGCGGCGCTCGACCTGGCCGGCGGTCCAAGTTTTGGCGACTGGTATTTCAGCGGCGACTATCCGACGCCGGGCGGCTTTGCCACGGTGAACCGCGCCTTCATGAACTTCTACGACAAGAGGGAAGGCCGCGCCTACGACACCCTGCTGTAGGCGAAGGTCTTCCTGCTGAGCCGTTTCTCCGATCATGCCCCGCAAGATCACCCGCGAAGACCTCGGCTGGAACGATCAGCTCGATCACGATTTCGCCCCTTATCAAAAGCAGGGCTGGAAACCTGCGCGGCTGCTGCGCGACAACAAGATCAGCTACGGCTGCCTGGTTTTTGAGGAGGACGACTTCGACGAGCTGGACTGCATCCTCGGCGGCAGGGTTTATCACGATGCCGAGACGGATGCCGAGCTGCCTGCTGTCGGCGACTGGGTGGCCCTGGACATCACGGGAGATGATGCCGTCATCCGCGCCCGGCTGCCAAGGCGGACCTGCTTTTCCCGCAAGGCTGCCGGCAGCAGCAGCGAGGAGCAGGTGCTGGTGGCGAACGTGGACGTGGTCATGGTCGTGACCGAGGTCGGGCCGGACTACAGCCTGCGGCGTCTGGAGCGCTATTTCACGCTCATCCGGCGCAGCGGCGCCCGGGCGGTGGTGGTGCTGAACAAGGCTGACCTCTTCAGCAAAGCTGAGCATGCCGTGGCTGTGGAGGAGATCCAGGCGCTCAACCCGGAGTGCGAGGTGCATGTCACCAGCGTTCTGGAAAACAAAGGGCTTAAGGCCCTGAGGGCGCATTTCAAGAAAGGGGTCACCGTCGCGCTCATCGGGTCCAGCGGCGTCGGCAAGTCCGCCATGGTCAACGCCCTGGTCGGAGACGAATGGCAGTGGGTGGGCGATGTCAATGAGCTCACCGGCAAGGGCCGCCACACGACCACGGCTCGTGAACTGATCCTGCTGCCACGAGGCGGCATCCTGGTGGACAATCCGGGCATCAAGGAGGTGCAGATGTGGACGGATGAGACCACGCTGCGGGAATCCTTTGCCGACATCGAGGAGCTGGCGTCGTCCTGTCGTTTCCACGACTGCAAGCATGGCACCGACGCCGGTTGCGCCCTGCGTGCGGCGCTGGCGGAGGGAAGCCTGGATCCGGCGCGGATCGAGGGCTTCCTCAAGCTTGAGGAGGAGATTGCGAAGCTGAAGAAGCGGCAGAAGAAGCGGCAGATGACCGTTGAGCGCATCAGCAAGCGCGATCACAAGATCAAGGCGCGAAACCGGGAGGACCGGATCGACATCGAGCGCGACCTCAGGCCGAGGGCTTGAAACAGTTTTCTTTTTTGCCGGGAATAAGCCCGGCGTGGCGTGCTCTCACAGTCTGTGAACTCATGAAATCATGGAAATCGCCCTCCAGCCGGTCTTTGCTTCGCCGGCGACAGCCCGACCCGACCTCCGTGTGACGGAACCCGCGCCCAGCTTCCAGCAGATCGTGGACGCCCATTATCCGGGCCTCCACCGCTTTGCCCTGAGCATGTGCCGGCGCGAGGACGTTGCCGAAGATTTGGTTCAGCAAACCTTCCTGCAATGGGCGCGGAAGGGGCACTCGCTCCGGGACAGGAGCAAGGTGAAGACCTGGCTGTTCACCACCCTCTACCGGGAATGGCTGGGGCAGGCCAGACGCGAGGCGCGTCATCCGGAGGTCGAGTTTGAACCCGACCTGCATGGGATGAACGGGCCGGAGGAGGACACGCCGGAGCCGCAGGTGGACAGCGCCACGCTGCATGAGGCGCTGGAGCGGCTGGATCCGGGCCATCGTGCGCCGCTGGTGCTGTTTTACCTCAAGGAGCTTTCCTACCGGGACATTGCCGACACGCTGGGAGTTCCCATCGGCACCGTCATGTCACGTCTGTCGCGCGCCAAGGACCGCCTGCGTTCCATCCTGCGGAGCCTGCAGGAGGACGGCGCCCCCTCCAACATCCTCACCATGCCCCGGCCGTGACCCAAGAAGAAGCCAGACTCGAACTCGACGCCACGACGCTGCGCCCGCAGGACCTGTCGGAGGAGGCTCGCGCCATGCTCAAACAGGACGTCGCGCTGGCGGCCTGGGTGGAAGGCAGGAGAATCTTTGATGAGAAGGTGGCCGGGGTCATGCCGGCAGGGGCCTCCGACCGTCTGAGGCGGAAGCTGCTGGCCCTGGAGCCCGAAACACGGCGCAGAACGGCCTGGAGGCGCAGGTCCTGGATGGCCGCGGCCGCCGCGGTGCTGCTCCTGGGAGGATGGATGGTTAGGCCAATGCAGAGCCCGCCGCCGGCATGGCAGAACGAGGCGATGGTGGTCGTCAACCAGCTTGAGCATGGCCGCACCCGTCTGACGGAAAGGTCTGGCAGCCTGGAAGCCCTGCGCGGCTACCTGAGCTCCCAGAATGCACCTTCGCCCGGGAGGATGCCGGGAATGATGGATCAAACACGCACCTTTGGCTGCAAGCTCATTCGGGCGGGAGGGCATCCCGCCACGATCGTCTGCTTCCAGCTCAAAGACGGCAGGGAGGCGCATCTGGTGATCATTGAGAATGCCGGGCCTCAGGAGAGGCCGCCCGAGGTGCCGAGCCTGACGGTCCGGGATGGCTGGAACCTGGCCGCCTGGAGCGAGGGTGCGGTCAGCTATCTGCTGGCGACCACGGCGGACGCCGCCGCCCTGAAAAGGTTGCTCGGCCAGGGCTGAAGCTTTCATCGGCTGATAGCTTGGCACGTCTGGCGCTGTTTTGATGTGCACGCGCCTATGACCGACTTCACCGCCGCACCTGTCACCGCCACCCTTACCGATGAGCAGGCCGTGGCCATGCTGGCGGGCGCCAGAAAAAGGATTCTGGACGAGGTGGCCAAGGTCATCGTCGGCCAGCAGGAGGTCGTGGACCAGATGCTCGTGGCCCTGCTTGCCGGAGGCCACTGCCTGATCACCGGTGCGCCGGGCCTGGCGAAGACGCTGCTGGTGAAGACGGTGGCGGATGTCTTTGACCTGGGTTTCCACCGCATCCAGTTCACGCCGGATCTCATGCCCTCCGACATCACCGGCACGGAGATCCTGGAGGACACGGCCGCGGGCAGGCAGCTGGTCTTCAAGCAGGGGCCGGTCTTTGCCAACATGATCCTGGCGGATGAGATCAACCGCACGCCTCCGAAGACTCAGGCGGCGCTTTTGGAGGCCATGCAGGAGCATCAGGTGACCGTTGCCGGCCGCACGATGCACCTGCCCGAACCCTTTTTTGTGCTGGCCACGCAGAACCCGATTGAGATGGAGGGCACCTATCCGCTGCCCGAGGCCCAGCTCGACCGCTTCATGCTGAACATCGTCATCGATTATCTGGACGAGGATGACGAGGTGGCCGTGGTGACGCGCACGACAGGGACGGGCAGGGCGCCTGTGCAACGTTTGTTCAGCGGCATCGAGCTTCAGGCTTTCCAGCAGGTGGTGAAAAAGGTGCCTGTCGCCGAGGATGTGGCGCGCTTTGCCGTCAGGCTGGCCGCGGCCTCCCGTCCGAACCGCCCGGGTGCGCCTGACTTCGTCAACGAGTGGGTGAGCTGGGGCGCCGGCACGCGCGCCAGCCAGAACCTGGTCCTGGGCGGCAAGACACGCGCCTTGATCCAGGGTAGGGCGCATGTGACCCTCGACGACATCCGTGCCCTCGCCCAGCCGGTGCTGCGCCATCGCATCCTGGTCAATTATCGCGCCGAGGCGGAGGGGGTGACGGTGGAAAAGGTGATCGCCCGTCTGCTTGAGCAGGCGGGGAAGTGAGCTAGAGGGGAGGTCTCCGACTTCTCCTGTGCTTCCCGACCACCGACCCGCCCTTGTCCTCGCCCCGATGCAGGACGTCACCGACCTGCCGTTCATGCGGCTGATGGCGGGCTATGGCGGGCCGGACCTGTATATGACCGAGTACTTCCGGGTGACGTCCGACTCCTGCCTGGATGCGGCCACGCTGCGTTCCATCACCGAGAATGAAACCGGTCGTCCGGTGATCGCGCAGATGATCGGCCAGGACATTCCCGCCCTGGTGCGCACGGCCCGGGAGCTGGAACGGCATCCGGTGGCGGGCATCGACCTGAACCTGGGCTGCCCGGCGCCTGTGGTCTGCCGCAAGGATGCGGGTGGCGGCCTGCTGAGGCAGCCGGAGCGCGTCGATGAAATCCTGCGGGCGCTGCGCGGCACGATCCAGGGCAGGTTCACCGTCAAATGCAGAGTTGGTTATGCCGACAAGGCCGAGTTCCCCAGGCTGCTGGAGGTGTTTCAGAAGCATGACATCCAGATGCTGACCATCCATGGGCGCACGGTCCGTGACGCCTACAAGACACCGGTGCATCCGGAATGCGTGGCCATGGCGGTGAACGCGATGTCCTGTCCGGTCATTGCCAACGGCAACGTGGTCGACGTGCCCACCGGCGCGGCCTACCTGCGGCGCAGCGGCGCGGCCGGGCTGATGATCGGACGCGGTGCGATCCGCAATCCCTGGCTGTTTGCGCAGCTCCGCGCGCATTTTGAAGGCGGGCCTGCTCCGACGCCCGGCCGGCGGGATCTTCTGGATTATGTCCACCGGCTTTACCGCGAGACCGCCGCCTTTCACAGCGCGCCCTGCCCGAGCAAGCAGGTGCAGAAAATGAAGCGCTACATGGTCTTCATCAGCACCGGCATTGACGAGGGCAGGTTCGAGCACCGCATCCGCCGTGCCGGGACCGAGGAGGAGTTTTTCACCATCTGCCATGAGCATCTGGACCGCGACGAGCCTCTGCCGGTGCGGCCTCCCGTGGAATCCGGCGTCTTTTGCGGATTCAGCGCCCTGGACTGAGAAGGAGTCGGGCGGAGGATCGCGTATTAGCCTGCCGCCATGAGATCCCGCATCCTCCTGCTGTTCCTGCTTTGCGCAGGCCTTCTGAGTTCCAAGGACCTTCCGCCGCTCGACCTCGGCGGCGTTCGTGAGCAGCATGTGATGATTCCGATGCGCGACGGCATCCGGCTTTCGGCCTACCTGTATCTTCCGCCAGGAGAGGGCAGGTGGCCCGTGGTCTTTGAGCAGCGTTATGCGGACATCAGCGGGGCCGGTACGCGAAAAAGCGCCGCTGACCTGGCGCGGCGCGGTTACGCGGTGGCCATGGTCAACTTCCGCGGTTCGCAGGAAAGCGAGGGCCGCTATGTCGGCTACCGGGCGCTGGCCTGGGGTGAACAAAAAGATGGTTATGACGCCTGTGAATGGCTGGCCACGCAGCCGTGGTGCACCGGCAAGGCGGGCACCTTCGGCAGTTCCCAGGGCGGCTTTGCGCAGAACTTCCTCGCGGTGACGCGTCCTCCGCACCTTGGCTGCCAGTACATGGTGGACACCGGCCTGAGCCTCTTTCACGAAGGCTATCGCATCGGCGGCGTCACACGGCCCGGTCGTTTTGCCGACTTTGGCGCGAACTGCCGGAACCCGTCCGACAACGATGCACTGCTGGCGGAGTGGGACCAGCACCCGAACTATGACGACTACTGGCGTGCCGAGGACTGCACTCTGCATTTCGCCGAGATGGACGTGCCCTGCTTCACCATCGGCAGCTGGTACGACTTCATGGTCCAGGGCAGCGTGGCCAGCTTCATCGGACGCCAGCATCAGGGCGGTGCGAATTCACGCGGCAGGCAGTGGCTTCTGTTCGGTCCCTGGCTGCATGGAAGGCTGAACAAGGGCAGCAAGGTCGGCGACCTGGTGTATCCCGAGAACGCCACCTGGCCCGAGGTGGAGCACATGGTGCGCTGGTTTGACCATTGGTTGAAAGGGGCGGACAACGGCATCGAAAAGGAGCCTGCCGTGCGCTATTATGTCATGGGGGCTGTCGGAGAAACTGGATCACCGGGCAACGAGTGGCGCAGCGCCGCCGACTGGCCGCCGGCTCCGAAGTCCGGCAGCCTTTACCTGCATGAGGGCGGTCTTTTGTCCGACAAGGCGCCCGAGAGTGAAAAGAGCGCCACTCCCTATGAATCCGACCCGGCCAGCCCCATGCAGATTCCCGGCCGCTCCTTTCCAGGAGCGAAGGACGCCAGGCCCTTTGAGGCGCAGAAGGAGGTCCGCACCTGGACCACCGCCCCCCTGGAGGAGCCGGTGGAGTGGAATGGCGAGGTGAAGGCGGAGGTCTGGCTGAGCTCAACGGCGCCCGACACCGACGTCATCCTGCGTGTCTGCGACGTCTATCCGGACGGCCGGAGCATCCTGCTGATGGACTACCCGATGCGCGCCCGCTACCGCCAGGGCTGGGATCAACAAACGATGCTCAAACCCGGTGATCCGGCGCGTCTGCACTGGCACGTCGGCTGGACGAGCATCATCTTCGCCAAAGGACACCGCATCCGCGTCACTCTCGCCAGCAGCGGCGCACCGCTTTATGAGCCCAACAGCCAGGCCGGGAATCCCCAGGTCCGCGACTGGCTCAAGGCGGCGCGGGCCGCAACCAACACCATCTGGCATGACCGTCTTCATCCCTCGCGCATCATTCTGCCGCTGGTGAAATGACGGGCCTGCCGAGCAGCGCCAGCATCCTGCCCGTGCGCCCTTTTTCCAGACGGTAGGAATAGTAGCGCTCCGGGTCGGAACTGGTGCAGATGCCGCAGTCCTGGTAGTGCTCGGGGCGGATGCCTGAGGCAAGGCAGCTGTCGCGGATCTGTGCGGCGAAATCCACCTCGTAGGCCGGGGGGCGGATGCAAGGGGCGAGCTGGACGCGGATGTTTTCAGGCCTGGCCCCGAAGTGTTCATGCATCAGGCGGATGCCTTCGGCGGCGATGCCGAGTTCCGAACCTTTTTTGCCGGAATGCAGCACCCCAAAGGCGCCGCTCACCGGGTCGGCGAGGTAGAGGGCGCCGCAGTCGGCGACATAGATGCCGATCACCAGACCGGGCCGGGCGGAGATGATGCCGTCCACCTGAGGCAAGGGCTGCGGTGAAGCTTCATGAAGCACGGCCACGCCCCTGCCGTGCACTTGTTCGGCGATGCAGAGACCTTCGGGCGGGAAGCCCATCTCACCGGCCTGGTCACGGTGCCAGGACCAGAGCCTTTCCACGACCTCGGCTCGCTCCGCATCCACGTCGATGGAAGGGTGCCGGAGGGTGAAGCGATGCGCAAAGCCGGGCAGGGCGTCGAGCATGGGGAAGGTCATCCAAAGCAGCGGGTCGGGCATGAGGGATCGATGCCACAGGAGGAGGCCTGGTGCACGCTGCAAAACTTCCCTGGAAAAACGGGCGGACTGCGCAACCTGCGCACGCTTCAAGACTTCAATGTCCGTCATGTCCACCCGCCTGTCGATTTGCGCCCTCCTGCTTGTTCTGCCCTCTGTTGCCCAGTCAGCGGACTGGCCGCGTTTTCTGGGCCCCACGGGGGCGGCGGTGGTGCCCGAGTCAGGCATTCCCACCCACTGGTCGGCCACGGAGAACCTGGCCTGGAAGTTTGACATGCCGGGCCCCGGTTCATCGAGCCCGATTGTTGTCGGCAACAAGGTGTTCGTCACCTGCTGGACGGGCTATGGTGACAAGCCGGGCAACGATGACATGAGCCGGCTGGAGAGGCATTTGCTCTGCCTGAGCCTGACGGATGGCAGGAAGCTCTGGCAGGCGACGGTGCCATCCACGGTTCGTGAGGATGACTACCAGGGCTTCATCACCGAGCATGGTTACGCCACCAGCACGCCGGCCAGCGACGGCCAATCCATTTATGTGTTCTTCGGCAAGACCGGGGCGGCGGCCTTTGACATGTCCGGCAAGCAGCTCTGGCTCACGCCCCTTGGCACCGGCTCCAGCGGTCGCCGCTGGGGTTCGGGAGGCAGCCCTGTTCTTTACAAGGATTCGCTGATCGTGAATGCCACGGACGAGTGCAAGTCGCTGGTTGCTCTGGACAAGAAGACGGGCAGGGAGCTGTGGCGGGCCGGAGGTGACATGATCGAGCTCGCCTATTCGACGCCAAGCATCCTGGAGGCGAACGGGCGCACGGACCTGGTCTTCCCCATCGCCCAGGAGATCTGGGGCCTGAATCCGGACACCGGCAAGCTGCGCTGGTATGCCACCCACGGCCTGCCTGGCAATGTGTCGCCGGCGCTGATCCACGATGGGGACATGGTTTATCTGTTTGGCGGCTACCCGACGCAGGGCAGCGCCGCCGTGCGCCTGGGGGGCAAGGGCGATGTCACGGCCAGCCACATCCTCTGGCAGAGCAAGTCGAGCAGCTACGTGCCGACACCGGTGCTGCATGATGGCCATCTGTATGTGGTCAATGACGCGGGATTTGCGCTGTGCATGGAGGCGAAGACCGGCAGGGATGTCTACCGGGAGCGCGTCATGGAAAGCGGCGCGGGCAGGGGGCGTGGAGGCAAGCCGTTCTATGCATCGCCGATCTTGATCGGGGACAGGATTTACGCGGTTTCACGTCGCAACGGCACCTACATCCTGGCGGCCAGGCCCGCTTTTGAAAAGCTCGGCGTGGTTCCTCCCTTGGATGACTCGCCGTTTCACGGCACTCCGGCTGTGGTCGGCGGCAAGATGCTGCTGCGCAGTGACAAGGCCGTTTACTGCATCGGACGCTGAAGGCCGGTTCAATCGTCCGTGTCCACCTCGCCGCGCCAGGGGCAGATGCCGCGCCTGGACGGTGAGCCGACGAAATCAAGCAGGCGGGAAGCCGGGTCCGTCCAATCGCGTTCGCGGGCTGAAGCGAGGGCCTGGGAGAGGTTTTTGCCGGAGCAGAAAAGCAGCTTGAAGAGGTCCTTGATCGCGGCGCGCTGCTCGGTGGTGAAACCTTGGCGGCGCAGGCCGATGATGTTGAGGCCGGTGATCCGATTGGTGCGCATGGCGGCGCAGAAATGCGGGATGTCCTTGCCGAAGCTGCCGTTGCCCTGGATGACGCAGGAGTCGCCGATGCGGATGAACTGATGGAAGACCGCACCGCCGCCGATGAAGGTGTTGTTGCCGACGTGGATGTGTCCGGCAAGCAGGCAGGCGTTGGCGAGGATGTTCCTGTTCCCAAGCTGGACGTCGTGCGCAAGATGCGCGCCGACCATCAGGAAATTGCCCTCTCCGAGGCGTGTGGCGCTGCCGGGTTTGCTGCCGCGGTGAATAGTGACGTGTTCGCGGATCACGTTGCGCGGGCCGAGGATGACCGCGCTGTCTGTTTGAGTGTCAAAGTGGATGTCCTGAGGGTCGGAACCGATCACGGCGGCCCTGCCGATCTGGCAGCCTTCACCGATCTCGACGCGTCCGACAATCTGGGCATGGGCGTCAATCCTGACCCCGGAGCCGATTTTGGCCGGTCCCTCAATGATGACGTAAGGACCGACCTGCACATCGGGAGCGAGCTCGGCCGAAGGATGGATGACTGCGGTGGGGTGAATCATGCCGGTCTTGCTCCGGATCACCAGACGCGACGCAGGAAACGTCCCACGGGGCTGAGGGCTGAGGCGGGCTTGGTGTAGGTTTTGTCGTCCTCAGCGGTTTCTGAAACATAGAGGGGGCCCGTGTGGTCAATGATCTTGATGTCCTTGATCTCAATGCGTGCGATCGGGCAGTCATTGCTGTCGACGGGCATCTTGGAGACCCGCTCCAGGACTTCCAGGCCGGAGATCACCTGACCGAAGACGCTGTAGTTGCCATCGAGTGAACCGTAGTGGCCGAGAGCGAAGTAGAACTGGTAGCCGTTGGACTGCTTGGAGGGGTTGACCTTGTCACCCTTGCGGCCCATGGCCACGGCTCCCTTGCTGTGCTTGCGCTTGATCTCGGCAGGCACATTTTTTCCTGCACCACCGGTGCCCCAGCGGTCACGCGCGCCTTCGTCGGAGCTCAGGGGATCGCCGGTCTGCACGATGAAACCTTCGATGGCGCGGTGGAAGGCGAGGCCCTTGTAGGCGCCAGTTTCGACATTGTCGAGGAAGTTGGAAACCGTCAGGGGGGCGTCCTGGGGATAAAGCTCAAACATCACCGTTTCGATCGCGCCGCCGAATTTGATCTCCATCACGGCCAGCTTGTGCTGGGAGTCCTTTTCCCAGGATTTGGGATCCTCCAGCTTGGGGGCGGAGAAGGTCGTTTTTTTGGGGGTTGAGCTGACCTGGGGGCCGGACGTGGATGTCCCGGCGGCACGGTCGGCTGCGTCAAAGATCTGACGCTGGGCGTCATTGGCGATGCGCTCAATGGAAGGAAGGTCGGGGCCGGCCGGCTGAGCCGCAGGTGCTCCTGGGGCTGCAGAAGCGGGGACGGTGGGTGAAATGGACTGTCCGTGCGCAGCAAAGGCGATCAGTCCAAGGCTGAGCAAGGCGAGGCTGTGGAGCGTTTTCACAAGATCAGGAAAGAGAGGGTGCGAGGTGAGGCTTGCGTCAGCGCAGGTTGGCCGGAACGGCGGGAGCAGGTGCGGGAGCTGCGGCAGGTGCTGCGGCGGCAGGCGGCGGGGTGTTCACCGTTTCACGGGCCGGTGGCGCCGCAGGAGCCTGGCTGGGGGTGGAAGCGGCGGACGCCGAAGCTGCGCCATCCATGTACTGATAAGTACGGCGCGGTCCGCCTTTCGATTTTCGTGCTGGCAGGCCCCACTGCTGGTCCAGGGCATCCATTTCAGAGACCGTGGGATTGAGGGCATCCGCTGACTCGCCGAACTGGCAGGAGGAGAGCAGTGTCAGCGACGTGACACAGGCAAGAAGGAGAGTGAGACGCAGCAGGCTCATTGATTCGGTAGGGCGGATATTTTGATGTGAGTGGCGATACTAGACAGACCGTTTCCGACTAGCAACTTGGAATCCGGGCAGGCGAAGCCCTGCCGGACGAAGGCGAGTCCCATGTGCTGACCGGAAACGGGATGTCTTGTGACGCTGGTGATCCTGCCGATTTCGCGGTCCAGGCTGAGGGGGGCGCCGGGCGCCAGAAGCGATTCATCACCCTCGGCGGCTTCCCACATGGCCAGAACGTTCGGCATTTTGCCGGTGGTCTTGATGCGCGAGAGGATTTCCTGGCCGATGTAGCAGCCTTTGGTGAAGCTCATGGCTGTTTTTTCCAGGCCTGCTTCGGGAGGAAAAACTTCGGTGTTCAGTTCCTGGGGCCAGGCGGGGACACCGTGGAGGATGCGTAGGGTTTCGGCATCTTCGGAAGTAAGCCGTGGGACGTCGACGCCGGGGGCGGGGGATCCCAAGGGGAGCCACAAGTCGTATCCCTCCAGGCCAAGGCGGTTGTTTTTCAGCCTGACCAAGCCGTTTTCAGACCCGCCGGTCGTCCCTGGCGCGACTTCGATGCAGTGCCACAGCTGCCATGAATCGGTAACGTCCTCCAGAAGTGCGTCATCGGCAATGATGTAGCGTTCCAGCCTGGCGCCCAGGGATTCCCTGAGGTCGGCCGGGGCGTCGAAAAGCAGGCTGTCGGCATCGGCATGGATGAAGATGTCGCCCTCGATCCGTCCCTTGACGTTGGTCACGCAGGCGTGAAGCGCCTTGTCGGAGGTGGCGGAGCGCACGTCCTGAGTGACCTGGCCGTTGAGGTAACGGACGCGGTCTGCCCCTGAAAGGCGCCATTTGGCGCGTGTGGAAAGGTCCACGCAGGCGCCTTGGGAGAGGATGGTCTGATAAAGGGCGGCTTCCATGCCAGGTTCAGGCGTGACGGCCTTTGAAGGTCAGTTCCGCGATGCCTGACTTGTCGAGTCCGCCGAGGCCGAGGGAGACCATTTTCTGGTACTGGGCCGTGGTGGCGGCGTTCAGGGGCAGGTTGAGTCCGGCTTCCTGGGCGATCTCGCCGGCGATGCCGCTGTCCTTGGCGGCGTGTTCGGCGGAAAACCAGCAGTCGTGCTCGCGGGCGCACATGTCACCAGCGTCGGTTTCGAGCACGCGGCTGTTGGCTCCAGTCTGGGAGAAGACCTCGCGGATCATGTTGAGATCATGGCCGAGGGCGGCAGCGAGCCCCAGTCCTTCGGCGAGGCCTGCCGTATTGATGTTCATGACCATGTTGACGAGGGCCTTCACCTCGGCGGCACGCCCCGGACCTCCGATGAAGCGACGGTTCACGCTCATCTGCTCGATCAAGGGGAGCACCTGCTGATACGTGGCCTCGTCGCCGGCGAGCATGAGGTAAAGCTTGCCTTCCCGCGCATGGCTGATGCTGGAGGCCATGCAGGCTTCCAGGCTGTGTGCGCCCGCCTTTTGCGCCGCCTCAAAGATTTCACGGTGGATGGCCGGGGAAAGGGTGGCGCAGTTGATGAAAACTTTGCCCTGGGCGCCGATGAACAGGTTGTCCCCGGGGGCAAGAAAGATGCTGCGCATGGCGGCGTCATTGGTGACCACGGTGATGATCACGTCGGCGGCGGCGGTGACGTCCGCGAGCTTTTCGGGGGCGACGCAGCCGACCTCGGCGGCGAGGCTGGTGGCGGCTTCACGATTGACATCATGAACGGCGGTGATTTCGAATCCGCAGTCCTTGAGGCGGCGCGCCATGTTGGCTCCCATGCGACCGACTCCGACAAAGGCAACTCTCTGGCTCATAGACATGAATGTTGGGGTGTTGAGTGAAGGCGCGCATCGTGGCGAGAGTCACGGTCCTGTGCAACCATTCTCGCCACGCAGGACAGGGGACAAATTTCGTGCTTGGCCTGGCCGCCCTCCTGCCGTTATGACAGGGCATGGATTTTGCCAAATTTGCCGCTGAGCTGTCGGGAATGGTCTGGGGACTGCCGCTTATTGTGCTGCTGTTCGGGACCCATGTTTTTCTGACCTTCCGCACGGGCTTCATTCAGAAGCATCTGGGCAGGGCCATCCGAATTTCCTTTTCCAAGGAGAAGGAAGGCGAGGGGGATGTGTCGCAGTTTGGTGCTTTGATGACGGCCCTGGCGGCGACCATCGGTGCCGGTAACATCATTGGTGTGGCGGGTGCGGTGGCCACTGGCGGCCCAGGCGCGGTGTTTTGGATGTGGCTCACCGGTGTCTTTGGGATCGCCACCAAATATTCAGAGGCTGTGCTGGCGGTGAAATACCGGGTGCAGATGCCTGACGGCAGTTTTGCCGGTGGCCCCATGTATGCCTTGGAACGCGGTCTTGGGCAGAAATGGCTTGGCGTCCTTTTTGCCGTGTTCACATGCATTGCGGCCTTTGGGATCGGCAACATGTTCCAGGCCAATGCCGTGGTCGAGACCCTGAAGGAATGGGTGAGGCCGGATGCGGAGGCCGAGGCGGTGCTGCGCTGGGTGAGCGGCCTGGTGATGGCGGCGATCACGGCGGCGGTGATCCTGGGCGGCGTCAAAAGCATTGCCCGGGTTTGTGAATACCTCGTGCCCATCATGGCCGTGGGCTATGTGATCGGCTGCATCCTGATCCTCATCAAGAATGCCGCCGTGCTGCCCCAGGCTTTCTCGGACATCTTTGAAGGCGCCTTCGCCGGTCAGGCGGCGGTGGGTGGATTCACCGGGGCGATCCTCAAACAAACCATCCAGGCAGGCGTGGCTCGCGGTCTTTTCTCGAATGAATCCGGACTCGGAAGCGCGCCGATTGTGGCGGCGGCGGCCCAGACGAGAAACCCGGTGCGCCAGGCCCTGGTCTCCTCCACAGCCACCTTCTGGGACACGGTGGTGGTCTGCGCCCTGACCGGGCTGGTCATTGTTTCCAGCGGTCATTGGAAGGATGGCCTCGCCAAGGGGGCTCTGACCAACGCGGCCTTTGAACAGCTGCACACGGTCGGGCCGATCTTCCTGCTCTTCGGCCTGATCACCTTTGTGTTTTCAACGATCCTTGGCTGGAGTTACTACGGTGAAAAGGCCGCTGTCTACCTGATGGGGCCGAAGGCGGTGAAGCCTTATCGTGTGCTGTGGGTTGTCATGGTCCTCGTGGGATCGGTTCAGCCGGCGGCGGCGGTGATGGATTTTTCGGATGCGGCGAACGGCCTGATGGCGGTTCCCAACCTCATCAGTCTGATACTGCTCAGCGGAGTCATTGTGGCGGAGACGCGCGAGCACCTTGGCAAGGAGCGGTAACCGCGCCGATCCTGTCATTTTTCACGTGCTGCAGGGCGTTCGGTATGTTCCGGCTTGCCAAGCGTTGGCTCCTTCGCTGTCTTGTTGGCAACCATGAAAATCACCTTCTGCGGCGCGGCTGGCACCACCACGGGGTCCAAGCATCTGATTGAGGTCAACAACACGCGGATCCTGCTGGATTGCGGACTCTACCAGGGCAGGAGGGCGGAGGCGATCGAACGCAACAGCCATTTCCCCTTTGAGCCGAAGGACATCGACTGCGTTGTTCTGTCGCACGCTCACATCGACCACAGCGGCAACCTGCCGCACCTCAGCAAGAGGGGCTTCAAGGGCAACATCTTCTCCACCCCTGCGACGCGTGACCTGTGCAGCATCATGCTTCCGGACGCCGCCCACATTCATGAGCACGACATCTCGTGGCTGAACCGCCACCGCAAGCGGGATGACCTGCCGCTTCTTGAAACCAGCTACACCATGGAGGATGCGGAGGCCTGCCTTCGCCAGTTTGTCACGGTCAGTTATGAACGTCCGATGTTCGTCGCCGACGGCGTGAAGCTCACCTTTATCGACGCCGGGCACGTGCTGGGTTCGGCGCAGGTGATCCTGGACATCCATGAGCATGCGACGAACAGACAGCTCAGACTTTTGTTCAGCGGGGACATCGGGCGGCCGAACAACGATCTGCTCAACGACCCGGCCCCTTCGGAGAAGGTCGACTTCGTCATCATGGAGAGCACCTATGGTGGTCGCACTCATGAGCTTGCCACGGACAGTTCCGCGCACCTGTGCCGGATCATCCGGGAGATCCAGCAGCGGCGATCGAGGCTCATCATCCCCGCTTTTGCCGTTGAGCGCACCCAGCAGCTTCTTTTCACCCTGGACAAACTGCGTCATGAGAACTGCTTTGGCGCCATCCCGACCTTTGTGGACAGCCCCCTTGCGGTGAAGGCCACGGAGATCTTCCGCCTGCATGTCGATGAACTCAAGCCGGCGGCCGGCAAGGCCTTGTTCATGCGGGATGACCCCTTCGGCTTTGACGGGCTTCGCTTGATTCGGTCGGTGGATGAATCGAAGGGGCTCAACCGTGTGAAGGGAACGGCGATCATCATCTCCGCCTCCGGGATGGCCGAGAGCGGTCGCATTCTGCACCACCTCCGGCAGAACGTCAGCAATCCCGACAACGTTCTGCTCTTCGTCGGTTACTGTGCGGAAAACACTCTCGGCTGGAAGCTGAGGAACGGCTTCAAGCATGTGAACATCCTGGGGGATGAGTTCGCCGTCCGGGCCGACATTGAGACGCTCGACTCCTTCTCGGGGCATGCCGATCACGATGAACTGCTGGCCTGGTTTGACCGGGTGGGCGGTGAGAAACGCCGGGTCTTTCTGGTTCACGGCGAGCCTGAGCGCTCTGAGGTGCTCTGCGAGGCTCTCAAAGAACGCCACAAGAGCGGGACGGTCGAAGTCGCCAAGCCCCTCCAGGTGGTGGAGCTCTGAGGAACCGGGGATCGGGATGCCGTGTTACCAGCGGAGACGACCGCCGGCGCGGAAACCCCGCGAGACGTCACCGAAGTCTGCTCCGATGTTCAGGTCGAACATCGGGAAAACCCGGAAGTAACCAAGGACGTCGAAGATTTTGGAGTCGTAGTCGTCGGTGCTGGCCACGGTCACGCCCGCCTGAAGTTCCAGCCAGTCAAGCGCCTGGTATCGGAGGCTTGGGCGGATGTAAATGCCACCGTCGGTGTAGCTTTTGTTGATGCCGTCGGCCTGGAAGTTGGCGTAAACGAGGCCCGCTTCACCCACGAAGTGCAGCTTGTTCGTGATCGGCATGTAGGCGCCGCCGCCGACGGTGATGGTGGAAAGATTGTAATCAGCGTTGGCTGCCGCCCGGGCATTTTTTTCGCCGCTGCCGCTGTTCCAGGTGAATGTTCCCTTGAGGAAGAAGATGGTGGGCAGATCCATGACCAGTGCGGCACCCAGGCCATGACTGCCTTGAAGCAGACTGTCCTTCGGGTCGGTGTAACGATAAAAGACCTCCGCGTACTTGTAGTTCAGAAGGGTGGGGCCGCTGCCGCCCATGCCCTGCTGGACGGTGTTGTTCCAGCTGTTGGTCTGGGCGGGTTGCTGGTATTGCGATCCGTAGCCATTGTAGCCGTAAGGGCTGGGGTTGGCCATGGTGGGGCCGGCATACGGTGAGCCCACGGTGGGGGCGTTCACGGTTGGGGACATCCCGCCATAGCCGTAAGCCATGCTGGGATCAGACATTCCAGGCGGGGGACTGGGGGGAGTTGGAGGCGGTGGGGGCGCACCAAGACCGCTTCCTGCATAGGGATAATTGGCTTGAAGGGAAGCGGGCAGAACCAAGGCGAGCAAAAGGAGGAGGGCATTGGTTTTCATCGCGTTTCTAGCAGGCGTTGATTATTTAGATAAGTTAAATAATTGTTTAAATCACTGGATTCTTCAAGTTTTTTCTACTCGTTCGAATGATTGAAGTCCTTCGCGGGCCTTTAAGAGATTTTGCGTTCGAGTGTGTTTGTTCGATGATTCGCCCCCCATGACTGGCATTGCCGTGTCCAACCTTCAGTTCGCCTACCCGGAGAGCTCTTTCCGGCTCAGTGTGAAGGAATTGCGGGTGGATGAGGGGCAGGCGACAGTGCTTTTGGGGCCTAGTGGGGCCGGCAAGACGACGCTTTTACGACTGATGTCCGGCCTGCTTCTGCCAGATCAGGGCCGGGTTTGCCTGGGGGCGCATGATCTGGCGACCCTGCCGGAGGCTGCTCGTCGGACGTTCCGATTGGAAAAAATCGGCCTGATTTTTCAGGACTTTGCGCTGCTGGACTATCTGACCGTGGCTGAAAACATCCTGCTTCCCCAGACCTTCCGCAGTTCTGGCGAAGGGTGTGCTTCGGGGCGGGAACTGGCCGAGCGTCTGGAGGTTGACCAGCATTGGGACAAGCCTGCGGGCCGACTTTCCCAGGGTGAGCGGCAGCGTGTGGCGGTGGCAAGGGCGCTGGTGCATCGTCCGCGTTTTCTGTTTGCGGATGAACCCACCGCCTCCCTGGATGTCGGGCGCCGGGATACGGTGATGAACCTGCTGCTGGAATACACGTCTGCTTCAGGGGCGAGCCTGGTCATGATCACGCACGATGTGGACCTGGCCCCCCGTTTTTCCAGCCAGGTGCGTGTGGACGATTTCACCTCATGACGGCTCCCGCCCTTCATCTTGCCTGGCGCTACGTCGCGCGTCATCGACTGCAGACCTGCCTGCTGGCGGGGGCGCTGGCCCTGGTGCTGGCGCTGCCGCTCTGTCTCCGTGTCCTGGTACAGGCCACGGAGGCCGCCATGAGGGATCGTGCAACGGCGACGCCGCAGGTTCTCGGAACCCGGGGCAGCGCGCTCGATCTCATGCTTTCCGCCCTCTATTTCAAGAGACAGCCGCTGCCCTCGATGGAGATGAAGCATTTGCACGAGCTTCGTTCGACGGGCCTGGGCAGGGCCATTCCGCTCGACGTCCGTTTTCATGCCCAGGGGGCTGCGATCATCGGCACGGAGATGGAATACTTCGACTTCCGGGGACTGAGGCTTGCCTCGGGACGGATGATGACGCGGCTTGGCGACTGTGTGCTTGGCGCCCGCCTGGCGAGTCGTCGGGGATTGAAGCCTGGAGATCACCTTTTTTCCACCCAGGAGCAGGTTTTTGACATGGCGGGGGTTTATCCGCTGAAGATGCGGGTCACCGGCGTGCTGACCGCCAACGGCACGCCGGATGATGACGCGGTGTTTGCCGATCTGAAGACGGTCTGGTTGATCGCCGGCCTCGCCCACGGTCATGACGATGTCGCCTCGGGCAAGGAAACGGTGCTTCAACTGGAGCAGGGGAACACGGTCGCCAACGCCAGCGTGAGGATGTTTCATGAAGTAACCGATCGAAATCTCGACAGCTTCCATTTTCACGGGGATGTCGGTGCTTATCCGGTGAGCGCGGCGATTGTGGTGCCGGTGGACGTCAAGTCTGAGGCCCTGCTGGCGGGCCGGTATCTCAAGAAGGAGCTGCCGGTTCAGCTCATTCGCCCGCGTGAGGAGTTTGAGGTGTTGATGGGCACCTTGTTTCAGGTGCAAAACCTGGCTCTCGTGGTGCTGTCGGTGACTTTGGGGGCCGCGCTGGCGATCACCGTGCTGGTGTTCGCCCTGTCGTTCCGGCTTCGGCGCAGGGAGTTTGACACCCTGGGGGACCTGGGGGTTTCACCGGCTGCACTTGTCTGGACGAAGGCCTTTGAGATTGCGATCGTCGGAGGTTCCGGGCTGGTGACCGCCCTGGTGCTGACCGCCCTGGTCCAGTGGCAGGCCCAGGACTGGATCCGGCTCCTGCTTTCGTGAGGCAGATGAGTTGAGGTGTTGATCCCATGAGCTCGAGCATGGTTCGCCGATCCTTAAATGGTTGAATCAACTTTCTGCTGGTGCGCCCGTCAGGAATCGAACCTGAATCTGCGGCTTCGGAGACCGCAAACCATACTGTAAAATCAGGGTATAAAATAGGATGTAATGGTTTTGTAATGGTTTTTGGCTGGTGTTCGATGCAGTTTCGTGCATCATCCTGCAACCATGGCTCGCAAACTCATCGCGCTGAAGAGGGTCAAACACCCCCGTTACAACTACCGGGTCACCTATCGGCAGGGGGATGAATACCTTCAGAAATACTTCACCACTCGAACCGGGCCAAACGGGGCCGATGCATTCATAGCGGAAAAGCAGGTGGAGCTTTTGAACGAGGGGAGGAAAAACGCTGACTTCACCGACGATGAGCGGAAGGCCGTTATTCGGGCCAGGGAGCTAGCTGAGAGCTTCGAGGCTGCTGGCGTGAAGAATTTCAGCCTGGATGCAGCCTTGAGCTTCTATGAGGCGCATTTGAACCTCCGCCGCCGTTCGGTGAACATGCTCGTTGCTTATGATGAATTTGTGGAGGTGCGGCGCAGGGAAGGGGCAAGCGCTGTTCACTTGCGGGATTTTCAATATCGACTTGAACGATTCGTCCGGAAGCATTCGAAGCGTCTCGTTGCTGAGATCGCGACGAAGGAAATTGACGCCTGGGTTTTAGGATTGAAGAACGCCCCGCAGTCCAAGAACAAGCACCGTCGCCTTCTTAACAACTTCTTTGGCTACTGCGTGGGGCGTGGCTATACCGATGAAAACCCGGTGACTCGGGCTGCCAAGGTGAAGGTTATTCAAAAGCCTCCCGGCATCCTCTCACCTGCGGACACCGCCGCCTTGCTCGCTGTGGCACCACCTGAGATCATCCCGGCGCTTGCTATCGGCTTCTTTGCCGGACTCAGGACGGCGGAAATTGCCCGGCTGGACTGGAAGCATGTCAATCTCAGGCGCGGTCATATCGAAGTCTCGGCGGAGGTCGCCAAGAGCAGCCAGCGCCGTCTTGTGGAAATCACGCCGAACCTTCGCGCATGGCTTCAACCACTCGCTCAGCTTTCCGGGCCTGTGCGACTTTCTGAGATGCGCCATAAAGACCGCCTGGATGCCGCCAGAAATGCCTCGGGCGTAGCATGGCCCCCAAATGCCTGCCGTCATTCCTTCTCGTCCTATCACCTCGCTTTGCATCAAGACTCTGCCAGGACGGCGCTTCAACTCGGGCAGGTAACGGCGGACGTCTTGTTTAAGCACTACCGCGAACTAGTCACTCCGGAGGATGCAGCCGCCTACTTCGCTATCACTCCCGAGAGCGCGAAGCCCTTAAACATCATCCCCATGGAAGCCGCATGAATACCGACAAGACAACCGACACGCTACGAGCCAGCGAACCCACCGCTTTTCAGATTGCACAGCTGGCCGTTTCCATGCTTCGCCAGAATGATGACATTTCCGATGGTCGCACCATGAAGCGGGCCGCAAGTCTGGCCGTCTCGCTCTGGGATGCCTCGAATGAAGCTCTTCAAAATTGGAGGGAATCCAAGGTGCGGCAGGGGGAAATTCAGGAGTATCAGGCCAAGGTTCCTGATGTTCCCGAGTGGCGAGATATTCCCAAGGATGAGCGTTCTCCTCTCAAATACAGCCGTGGCCTGGATGTCCTGTTTCCACGGTTCCGCAAGGGTCAGCGTGACGGGATGATGCTGGACTTCTTAAAGCACCTGTCCGCATCTTCGCATGAAGGAGACCTGATTGCCCGGGAGACTTGGAAGCGTCTGAAAAAGGAAGGCTTTGGTTCGTCTGATTTTGATAAATATGCCGTGCTGCTTCCTCATTGGTTGAATGTGCGGCGCTCTGTAGTGAACACCGAAAACGCCAGAAGTCGGAAAAAAGGGGGGGAATAGTCTTTGGTGGGGATTCGGCTGCAAATCGCTTTTGTTCACCTGCGGCTTTGAGGGCTGTTCGCTGAAATCACCCTGGCAAAAGCTCCTGTTTTGCTGCCTTCACCTTCGGGCGGTCGGAAAACGTGATGCTGTTTGATGCGGCCGCATGGACGATCACGCATCTTCACCCCCCGCTGTTTATTCTCCGAAACTCACCCGCCACCAACTGGCTGCCCATCTTGCGCTCTCTCTGCGCTATGTGGACGAACTCACGCGTTGCGGGAAGCTTCCGTTTTTCAAAATCGGAAAATCCATCCGTTACGACGTGGCGGAGGTGGAGACCGTTTTGCGAGATCGGTTCCTTGTTCGTGCCAAGGCCAGCAAATCCGCCAGGAAAAAGGGCTGAGGGATGGACTATGTTCTTCATCCCAGGCCTATCCCTGCGGAGGATGCGCCGAAGCCGCGCCTTGTTCCATCCCGTCCTAGTCGCAACCTTCGACCAGGTGGAGGGCGTAAATCCGTGCCCGGGTGGACAGCGCAGAAGAGGCGGACGAATCACCGGCGCTTCGATGAGCTGAGGCCGTTCATCAAAACTGGCGTTACTATTATCTATCCATCCCACGCCACTCCTCAGCAGTTAGCAAACCTGAGCAAATGCAGCCAGGAGTTCTGCAAGGAAAAGGGCATTGCAGCCCGGGCAGTGTGGGAGGGGCCGGGCTATCACCAGCACATTGCCCTTTGCATTGAGCACAGCCCCGAGATCGAACAGCAATGGTGCAAACGGCTCGCAAAACGCTGGCGGGCTGTCTTGGGTGTCGAGATGGGGCCGAAAGCGTTCCTGTGGAATCCTGGCATTAATCCTGACAGAATCGCCAACTACTTTTTAAAGACGTGGAGCCGAGGCGGGACGGGTTCCCAAATGGTAAAAGGAAAATACGCCTGGATGCCTTCAACTCCGTATTGGGAGACATGCTTGCGGAAGCTGGCACCGCCCGGCAAGGCTAGGGGGCGAAGTGATGACAAACCTCGGAAAACGAGGGGGAATTCTGAAGGGGAGCCAGCCGCGCCCCTGGTCTCCCCCCCTTATTCTCCGAACTATACTGTAAGCACCGCCCAAACCTCGGAAAACGAGGGGGAAAGGGCCGGAGAGGGCAAGGAGAAGGTGAGCGAGGCAAGGGAGGTTTGTTTGTTCTGTTGGCAATGCTGGGGGCGGGCGCCCTGGGAAGGCTCCTGCAAGTGCAACCCGGGCTTTCCAAATTGTTGACATGGCTTTGAGAGTGCTGCCGATTGATTCCGCATGAATCAACCTGTGATTCTTTTTTTTGCTGCCGCTCTGCTTGCATCCTGCTCCGGCACGCACTCGACCATCCGCGATGGTTACGCCTATCGTATGACTGAAGATCAAGCGGCAGTGCTGGTGGATTCCGCCATTCGCTCCAACATTGTTAACGATCGGATGTTGCCAGGAAGCAAACTTGTCGCGTCCGGCTAACCCACGATGAAGATTGAGCCTCTCTGGTCATTGGCCCACAGACGACGCATGTGAGAGCTTGTCTTATCTTGCCATTTTAGTAGGTGCAGTTCAGACTGAAGGCGCGTTCATCGGCGCAGTGACACCCTACATTAGCCGGTCCAAA
The DNA here is from genome assembly GCA_964642905.1 of uncultured Prosthecobacter sp. Lineage (GTDB taxonomy): Bacteria > Verrucomicrobiota > Verrucomicrobiia > Verrucomicrobiales > Verrucomicrobiaceae > Prosthecobacter. The sequence continues at coordinate 9,277 of CAZXPU010000044.1, read as the reverse complement.
TGACGATCAACCATCCACCAACAAGGGGCGAACAAAACGGATGCAGGCAACGGCTCGAAGGCTATCTGTTGTGTCAGCAACGTCCACCCCTCGCCGTCGCCTGATCCGAGACGTTCGCCTCACACGAAAGACATCCGCGATGAACTACGCTGAACTCAGAGGTCACCCGGCAGACTTTGAGGTCCGTTATCGCATCTTCACTGCCGAGGAAGGAGGCCGCATCACTGGCCCACCGTGGCAACACTATCGTTGTGATTGGGCTTACGATGGTGACGACATCTCTCAGACTGGCATCTTCATGATCCATCCCGAGTTCATGTCACCCGATGGCTCAGTGTTTCCAGAGGGCTCACCCATTGCGATCACAGGCCTTGCGACGATGTGGATACTGATTCCAGAGATGCGGGCAGAGATTCATCGGCAGCGTATTCAACCGGGGGTGCGAGGGTTCTTCATGGAGGGGAGCCACAGGGTTGCCGAGGCAGAGGTGACACGTATCATCGGACTACACACGAACCCAGATGCCACGAAGAAGCGACAACCCTAACGCCAAGAATACTTTCAACTTTGAAGCGCGACAACTGGGCGTGAGTAATAGACCTCGTTTGGGGTCCGGTAGCCGAGTCGCTTGCGGGGGCGGTTGTTGAGGATCGCGGCGAGGCGATTGCACTGCCACTGGGTAAGTCCTGCCAAGTCGGTGCCTTTGGGGAGATACTGTCTGAGCAGGCCATTGGTGTTCTCATTGCTCCCACGCTCCCAGGCGTTGTGCGGCGTATGATCGCGCTCTGACTGACACGCAGACCTATACGGCAACAGCGATTGCTGTTCCAAGATTAGAAGCCTATGGCTTTGAATTGCGCCACGAGGGGACGATGTTCAACGGCCCCACAAAAGCCAAACGCATCTTCAATTCATTGAATGAGCGGGCTGGATTGATCGGCCCCAAGGTTCAAATAAACGACTGATGAAGAATGATCGAATCTCGGTTCGTCACTGGCGCTTTGCTCTGTTCTCTGCCTTTGAAGCCGTCAAGGGAGGCAGTTCATGGGCGGGCGGATTGCCATGCTTCACCGATGCCTATTTGAAGGCCTTTCCCAGGGCCAGGAAACGCCGCGCTGCTGCTGCCAGCATGAGCCGTCTTTTGCGGCACCCGAACGTGCAAGCCGCTCGGGCCTGGAATTATTCCAAGATCGAAGGCGTAATTCCCAGGGGGGAGGCTATGCCGCGAACCGCTGGTGAAATCTGGCATCGTCTCAATGAGGCTGGAAGCTGGCGGGTTTGATGTGTTACCAGGACGACCATGGCGTCACTCAGTTTGTTAGCCTCCTAGAGCAGCCTCCGGTGGTTTCTCAGCGTGCCGCCGTCCAGATTGCTATTGCCAGCAGAAAGGTTAAATAGGGGCATGAACAAAGATGCTGCCAAAGATGCCCTCCAGACAATCTGGACGCTCATGATGAATGCAGACAACAAGACCTTCTACGGGAAGGAGATTCAAGCTCTCGAAAAAGCCAGCGCTGCCCTTCGAGAGTCCGTTGACAATAGCCTGTCCGTTGACGCCTTCTCTATACAGTCCATGCTCAACGAGGGAGTTCTAGCCAGGCCTCCGGGAAAGAGGAACAATCGTGAGACAATCTTGAGCCTCTGCGAATCTATGCAAAACCGGCTCCGTGATTGAGGCTTATTGAGAATCACTTTTTAAGTTTGGACACTACCTCTTGATGGCTTTCACCTCTTTTGCGGCATCATCAGGCGATTTGTTTTTTTGTGCCGACTGAATGTTGCGATCTAGTTCGCGAACCTCAAACAAGACAGCTCGAACCTGAATGGCTGTGGAAACTAATGTCGCAATTAATGCGAATACAGACACCCATGCCGCAACCACAGTCCACTTGGCAACTCGGATTGCGGACTGATGCGCTTCAATCGCTCGCTTTTCCGCCAAGTTTGCTGATTCTCGGTCTTGGATATAATCACCTTGGGTTCGCCATGGGTCTGATCCCGATGGCTGTACGACCAAGAAAACACGGAGGTTCTTCTTGCCGCCTCCAACTTCATCAAACGCTTCTTGCGGAATCATTTTGGATTGGGTTTTGGCAGCTGATTGACTGTGAGAATGACTGCCAAGTTTAGTTTTGACCTATCAAATGCGGCAGTGCCCCTGACTGGCATTTTTCGTGTAATGGTTTTGTAATGGTTTTTTACCTCATTTTCATGCATTTTGGTGCATTTTAACTGTTCAAAGGAACAGGCGCCGGCGGTTTCTGAATTTCGGTGCAATTCGTTGATTCTTCGATGGTTGAATCAACTTTCTGCTGGTGCGCCCGTCAGGAATCGAACCTGAATCTGCGGCTTCGGAGACCACCATTCTATCCGTTGAACTACGGGCGCGGCACTCAGCGGGCTGTTTTTCGCATGCCTGGGGCGGCTGGGCAAGCGGTGTTTTCAGGCGGCTGTCAGACTTCCTTGAACTGCAGGGCGGCGAGCTTCTGGTAGAGGTCGCTTTTTTCAAGAAGTTCCTGGTGGCTGCCGACGGCGTCGACCCGGCCGTCCTTCATGACGATGATCTGATGGGCCTCCAGAATCGTGGACAGGCGGTGGGCGATGGCGATGACGGTGCGGCCTTCGGAAAGCTCGTGGATGGCCTCCTGGATGATCTTCTCCGTCTCCGTGTCGAGCGCGCTGGTCGCCTCGTCGAGGAGGAGGATGGGCGCGTTGCGCAGGACGGCCCGGGCGATGGAAATGCGCTGCTTCTGGCCGCCGGAGAGGTTGCAGCCGGCGTCGCCCACGACGGCGTTGTAACCGCCTTCGATCTGCATGATAAACTCGTGGGCATGGGCTTTTTTCGCCGCCGCGACAATCTCTTCCTCGGTGGCGTCCAGACGGCCGTAGCGGATGTTCTCGCGGATGGTGTCGTGAAACAGAAAGGTGTCCTGGCTGACGATGCCGATGTTGTCGCGCAGGCTCTTCTGGGTGACATGACGGAGATCATGCCCATCGACAAGGACACGCCCTTTGTCAGGATCGTAGAAGCGCATGACGAGGGAAAAGAGGGTGCTTTTGCCCGCGCCACTGGGACCGACCAGGGCATAGAAACGACCGGGCGACAGCTTGAGCCGGATGTCCTGCACGGCGGGTCGCTCGAACTTGTCGCCGCCGGATTTGGTGTAAGCGAAGGTGATGTCCTGGAATTCGATCTCGCCTTTGACGCGGCCCAGAACGGTGGCGTTGGCGGCGTTTTGAATGTCGGGCTCGCGGTCCAGCATGGTCACCACGCAGTTGATGGCGTAGCGGGTTTTCTGGAGCAGGAGGTTCACCTTGCTGAGTTCCTTGGCCGGGGGGTAGATGCGGGTCAGGAGAAGGACCACGGCGATGAACTCCGAGGACGGCAGCTTCATGGCCCACCAGTAGACCAGGCCGGCGGCGATGCCGATGGAGGCCACGGATTCAACGATGGGGCCGACGAGTTCTGAGGCGCGCTGCCAGCGGATGGCGTTGCGGCTCATGGAGGCGTTGGCCTGTTCGAAGCGGTGGACCTCATAGTCTTCGCGGCCGTAGGCCTTCACGAGGCGGATGCCGGTGAGGGATTCATGCATGGCGGTGAGCATGGCGCCGACCATCTGCTCCTCCTTCTTGCCGGACTTGCGCACGCGTTTGCCAAGTCGCAGCACGGGCCACAGGCAGAGCGGGAAGACGAAGAGGCTCATGAAGGTGAAGAAGGGGTGGGCGGCGAACAGGGATGCCAGGATGACCAGGATTCTCAGCGGATGGCTGGTCATGATCTGGACGTACTGCACGGCGTTTCTCTGAGCCACGCTGGTCTGGTTCAGCACGGTCTGGATGAGTTCGCCGGCCTTCGTGCTGCTGAAGAAGGCGGGGGATTGATTCAGGACACGGGCGAAGACATCATTGCGGATGCTTTGCAGCATGCGGTTGCCGACCCAGGCGACGAGGTATTTGTTAAGATAGTCCAGGATGCCGTTGATCAGCAGCAGGAGAGGGATGAACGAGGCGGCGACGATGACTCCGGTCAGCCCGATCTTCGCCGAGGGGTTGAGGTTCAGAAGCTTGGCGAAGTTGAGATCGATGCCCAGAAAGCTGAAATCCTGCCCGAGCGGATTGGAGCTTGTCTGTGCGTCCGGCAGGACGATGGCAAAAATGATTTTGCAGGCGGGAAGCCAGATGGCGTTGAAGAGTGAGGCGACGATGCCCAGGGCCAGGCCGAGGATGAAGCGAGGGAGCACCGGCTTCAGGTAAGGCACAATGCGTCGCACCGGCATGTGCATGTCGGCGTCCAGGCCTTTGGGCGGCGTCTTTTCTGGGGCGGATGCTGGCTGGGATGACGGCGTTGCTGAGGCCATGAGGTCGTGAACGGGTATTCTCTCGCGGCCTGACGCTGGGAGGGCGCGGGCAGGAGAACCGCAGCGCTAACACCATCCCGCCGGGGCGTCGAGGTGGATTTCTGCGGGCCGCCCGGCGTGAGTTTCATTTGCGCGTTGCAATTCCGCCCTGATTCGGCTCATTCGGCGCTCCAACCCCACCCCTTCATATGAAAACACAATTGCCGACTCTTGCCGCCTTCGTTCTTGCGTTCGCCGGCCTGACCGGAATCAACCAAGCCCAGGAGGAAAACAAGACCGTGAGTGAAGCGAAAACCGTGAAAGTCGTGATGGAAACCAGCAAAGGCAGCATCGAGCTGGAGCTCGATCCGGCCAAGGCCCCCATCACCGTTGAGAACTTCGTGAAGTATGTGAAGAAAGGCCACTATGATGGCCTGATCTTCCATCGTGTGATCCCGGGTTTCATGATCCAGGGCGGCGGATTCACCCCCGACATGAATCAGAAGGCGGTCGATGCTCCGATTGCCATTGAATCCAAAAACGGCCTCAAGAACGCCCGTGGCACCATTGCGATGGCGCGCACCAGCAATCCGAACAGCGCCACCAGCCAGTTCTTCATCAATGTGAAGGACAATGCCAACCTGGATTACCCGAGCTTCGACGGCTACGGCTACGCGGTTTTCGGCAAGGTGACCAAGGGGCTCGACATCTGTGATGCCATCGTCAGCGTGCCCACCAAGCAGGTCGGCCCCCATGGCGACGTGCCGGCCGAGCCGATCGTGATCAAGAGCGTGAAGGTTGGTGAGTAATCCCGCCTGGATCTTCAGTTTTTAATCTCGCAGGCCCGTGGTGACACGGGCCTGTTTTTTTGAGGGTCCGAAGTCCGGTTTGCAGACCCGCGGAGGACTTCAGCGTTTCACGGCTTTTCTGCGTGGCGTTTGGGCATGATCTTGCGCCATTTCTCCTGCTGAGCAGGAGTGAGGTCCGCGTTGAGCTCCTCACTGGCGCGTTCGATGAGGGACCAGATCTGGTTCATGGCCTCGGTTCTGAAGGTGAGGAGTTCGCTCACGGCGGCATCCACGCGCTTTTCGACCTTGCCTTGTTGTTCCGGGGAGAGCTCCAGCTTTTTCAGCTGCGTCATGACCACCCATTTCATGAAAGCGGGCTCTTCGGTTTTCTTTTTCCAGGCCTGATGTGCCAGGATGCCGAAGACAAAGCCGATGCCCAGGCAGAAGCCTACGAGCAGGGTCATCAGGCAACCCACTTTGAAGCGGCGGGAAATCATCATGGCAGAAGCAGCCGGGCGGTTATCGGAGGCTCAATCCAGTTCGGTGTCAATTCGATGACGTCCACCCAGGTGGCGGCGAGCGCGGTGCTGAGGATGAAGAGGAGGGCGCTGGCCATGAGGAAGCGCTTGCTGAGCAGGTTGATCACTTCCAGCAGAGACTCTTCGGGCACCTCTTTCCAACGGGCCAGGACGCGGGTGGCAAATCCCGGGGGCATTTCGAAACGCTCGTCAGGTGCGTTGCGTGCCGCCTGGGCGAGGCTTTGCCAGCGATCAGGAAAAGGATTCATGGGTCAATATTCGGCGAGGTTCCATTGTTGTGCGATGGTTTTAAGCTTATGCCGGGCCCGCATGGCCCGCATCTTCACCATGGGGCGTGTCCAGCCGGTTTGTTCGGCGATTTCGCGGGTGCTTTTCTGCTCCAGGTCGAGCAGGGTGAGAACGAGTCGGTCGGCGGGGGAAAGCTGGGCGAGCAGGCGTTGCACCACGGCCCTGGCATCCAGGCCCCGCATGTCGGGAGCGGTGGTGTCCTGATGCTGGTTGAAGAGGTGGTCCAGCCATTCGGTTTCTCCCTGGCTGAGGTCGGATAGGCGCCACTCGGGGCGGGAGCGCTCCGCCCGCAGAGCATCGAGGCAGGTGCGTACGGTCAGCCGGCTGACCCAGTGCTCGAAAGGGATGCCGGTGCGCGGCTGGTATCTGTCCAGCTTTTGAAGCAGCTTCAGAAACACTTCCTGGGCCAGGTCCTCCTCGCTCTCCCGACGGGGCAGGTGATTGCGCACCCAGCGGCGTACCTGTGGATACAGATGTTCGATGAGCTGCCGCGCCGCCGCTGGGTCTCCGGCGACCGTGCGGCGTACGCATTCCTGCACATCGAAATCGGGGGGCATGACGATGGGCGAAGTTTATGGCCGGGGGATGAGACACATCGAGTCTAAACGCGTTTCCGGGGTGGGTGGTAACAGCTTGTCAGGGGCTTTTAATCCATCGTCACGGCTTTTTTCGCTGTGCAATTAAGGCGGGCTCTTGCTAGCTTGAGGATCCAAACCCCATGTCAGCACCGCGTCAGGCTCCAGAAATCCGCGATCATGAGACCCTGCGTCTTATTGGCCGGGGGGCCTATGGAGAGGTGTGGATGGCGCGATCGGTGACCGGAGCCCTGCGTGCGGTGAAGGTGGTCTGGCGCGAGGATTACGATCACGCGGACTCTTTTGAGCGCGAGTTTGAGGCGATCAAGCGTTACGAGCCCATCTCGCGTCGTCATCCCGGCCTGGTGCCGATCCTTCAGGTGGGGCGCAGTGATGCGCAGGGCTTTTATTATTATGTGATGGAGCTGGCCGATGATCTGGAGTCGGGCAGAGACATTCATCCGGATCGATACAAGCCGCACACCCTGGGTCTGGAAATGCGGCGTTCTAAACAGCTCAAGGCGGAGCGTTGCCTGGCGATTGGCGCAAATGTTGCGGAAGGACTTCAGCACCTGCATGAAAACAAGCTCATCCACCGCGATGTCAAACCGTCGAACCTGATCTTCATCGACGGGCATTGTCGGCTGGCCGACATCGGCCTGGTGGCGCTGCTGGGGCAGCGCAGCTTCGTGGGCACGGAGGGATTTGTGGCGCCGGAAGGGCCGGGTTCACCGGCATCGGACATCTTTTCCCTGGGCATGGTTTTGTATGAGGCGAGCACAGGAAAGGATCGGCTGGATTTTCCGGACATTCCCTCCTGCAGCGAGTCGGGGGACAAGCTGGAGGCCTGGCAGCGGCTGCACCGGGTGATCTGCACCGCCTGTGCGCCAAAGGCGAAGGACCGTTACAACAGCGCCCGGGAGATGACGCTTGATCTGCGTGGGCAGCCGCTTCCGTCCTCCCGTCGGACCTTGTGGCAATGGGCTGCGGCGGCCGTTGTTGTCCTTGGCCTGGCGGTGGGGTTTGGCATGTGGCTGGCCCAACGCCATGAAGCCTACAGTGTGGTTCAGGTGCAGAAGGGGACGCCGATGCTGATGATCAAGACCCTGCCGCCTGGCGCCCATGTCTACGCCGGCGAGGATGACCTGGGGGTGACGCCTTTGGGGCTGAATCCTGAGGAAGGGCTCCCGGTGATTTATCAACTGCGTCTGCCGGGCTACAAACATCAGGAGATTGAACATACGGCAAGCCGGTCGAAACCGGCCGAGTATGACCTGGTGATGGAAAAAACCCGGCTGCCTCAGGATGGCGAACGCTGGACCAACAGTCTGGGCATGGTTTTTAAACCTGCTCCAGGTGGCCACATCACGCTTCAGCCGGTGGAGATCAAACATTTCAAAAAATTCCTCGAAGCCACAGGGCGGTCCTTTGAGGGGCGTGTGGTGCGCGCGGGAAGCGGCAAGGACACCGCCTACTATGTGGTGGCACCCGTCGGGGATTCCGAGGCCTTTCGTTTCTGGCTGACCGACCGTGATCGAGAGGCCGGGCTGCTCAGTCAGGAGCATCACTATGAAGTGGAACCCTTTTATTATGTCGATGCCCCGGTGCCGGGTGCGGAGGACATGCCTGATGAGAGGGAAGGAGAAGCTTCCGGTGCCAGTAGCAGCGAGGGGGCCGACTGGCAGGCGTTCCATCTCAGGGTGGAACGGCAGACTTACGGCAGCGTCGTTGTTCGCAGCACCCCTGAAAAGGTGCGCGTGTTCCAGCACGACCAGTTCCTGGGCTACACGCCTTTGGAACTGCCCCGGGTGCGAAGCGGGCAGGTGGAGTTTGAACTGAGGGAGGAGGGGTTTTCCGACGTGGTTTTGGAGGGCGAGGTGCGGTCAGGGGAGCAGTTGGAGCTTTTTAGCGACATGCAGACGCGTCAGGCGGTCACGTTTGGTCGTGAGTGGAAGGCGAATGGTCTTGGCATCCGTTTTGTGCCGCTGAGTGACAGCGTCATGATCGCCGCCACGGAAACGCGTCGGCGCGACTACATGGAGTTCACCAAGGCCAGTAATGCCCGAAGGCCTGGCAACTTGGATGTGGAAGGCAAAGGCGGGACTCAGCCGGTGGTGGGGGTGGACCGGGAGGAGGCGCGAGCGTTTTGTGCATGGTTGACGGAGCGCGAGAGAAACGCCGGACTGATTGGCACGAAGGATGTCTATCGCCTGCCAACTGATGATGAGTGGAGCCGGGCAGTGGGGTTGCCATTGGAACGAGGTACTCGGCCCGGTGAACGGAGCGGGCGCATTCGTGGCATTTATCCATGGGGTTTTGACTGGCCGCCGCCAGCGAACACGGACAACTTTGCTGACATTCATGCAGGCAGGAAGGCCAACCTGGAAAGCTTCATTCCAGGGTATGAGGATCGTTTCCCCCAGCTGGCGCCAGTGGCCGCCTTTCCTGTCAATGAGAAGGGAATTCACTGCCTTGCCGGCAACGCCAGCGAGTGGGTGGAAACGGATTATGACAATGCCAAAGGCGGCGATGCCAAAACCACGTTTGGGACAGTGCGTGGAGGCAACTGGCGGAGTGCCAATCCGGATGAACTCCTTTCCTCCAATCGTATGGCACTGCCGGTCGACACCAAACGACCCACCATCGGATTCCGGATCGTGCTCGAACGTCGCAAATAAAAGGCCGTAGTGCCAGCAAACCTGTGTTGTTGCATTTTCTTTATAAAGGGTCTGTCCCTTTATTGGGAAATG
>CAZXPU010000043.1:0-40497 GCA_964642905.1 uncultured Prosthecobacter sp. | reverse complement strand
GGGTGATCTGGCGCTCGGCCTCTTCCGGCCGACCGTAGCGGCCCACGGCCCAGGGGCTGACGATGCCGCTCAGCTCCAGCGTTTCATGGAGCTTGGGATCGCTGAGCGCATCCCGGTCCAGGGTGCGCCAGCCGAAGGGGACGCCGGCCATGACCGTGACGCCGCCAAACTCGGGGTTGTCGCGCAGGAAGCGCAGCAGTTCCGCGCATTCCTCCAGGGTGTAGTCGCGACCATCATTGAAGCCGATGCCCCACACGGCGACGACGGGCCGGCCGCCATGACGAAGATAGTACGGGTCATCGAGAATGTGGCATTCGTTGCGCAGCCGCTTCCAGTCCTGCATGACGATGCTTTCAATCTCTCCACGGCGCAGCCCGCTGAGGTCGTACATCAGCGACCAGCTGCGTCCGGTCTTCGCGGAGGCCGCCCGCACGTTCTCCATCACGCGATCGGTGAAGGCACGGTGCTTGTCGGAGCGGATGGCGCTGCCGAACCTCTGAAGGAAGACGCCGTCGATGCCGTGGGTGTGCATCCAGTCAAAGTGACGCTGCACAGTCTTCGAATTTGCCGAGCTGAAGACGGGGGCGGGGCGGCCGTCGGGCAGACGCAGCGGTGAATCGTGGATTTCATCCTTGTCCAGTTCGCGGACATCCGGCCAGAGATCGACGGTGGCGATGTCGGTCTGATGGCCATGACGTGTGTAATGCTGCCAGCCGATGCCCATGCCATCGCCCTGCGCCGAGAACCAGCCCTGGTAACCGCACATCACTTTGCCCGTGAGCGTGTCGTTGGCCTTCTCCTGCGCGCAGAGGCTGCTGAAGGAAAGGAGAATCAGGAGGAAAAGGTGAGGCTGCATGGGAGAAAAGGATGCCAGAGAGGGCTGGTAAGCAAGCTTCCAGGCATTCCTGAGGCAGGCTTCTCTGTCGGTAGAACTGCCGACGTGACGAAGGGATTCTGATGGGGGAATGACTTCGACCTCGCTGAAACGCGAGTCTTCAAGAACACACAAGACCATCCCCACCCATTCATGCCATTTTCTGATTCAATCACATACCCACCGTCAGCGTTGACCAAGGAATCCATTGCCGTTGAAAAGCCTGCGCACTGCCCGGGCGTTCGTCGCAGGATGAAGAGCCGTTCGTCAATTCTTGTTTTTCTGGGGCTTTGGCTGCTCGGAACGTCCGCCGCCAGCGCCTATGATCATGGCAACACACTCTCCACGGCGACCTCAGTCATCGTGCCGAGCACGACCGGCGGCGCGATTCATTATGCCGGCGACCTGGACTATTTCCGGTTCACGATCGTGAGCACCCAGAACATCACTGCCAGCAGCACGGGAAACACGGACACTTTTGGCGACCTGATGGATGCCAGCGGGGCTGTGCTTGCCTCGAATGACGATGCCAATGGCAGCACCAATTTTTACATCACAAGGCAGCTGGCATCCGGAACCTATTATGTGCGTGTCCGGCATTACAGCAGCGCGGTGTCCAGCGGCAACTACCAACTGGTGCTCAGCGGCAGCGGTTCTTCGGCGCCCGCGCCAACACCATCGCCCGTTGCGGATGATCATGGTAACAGCACTTCCAATGCGACTTTTGTCGGAGTGCCGAGCACGACCGGCGGCGAGATTCATTATGCCGGCGACCTGGACTATTTCAGGTTCACGATCAATGGCACGCAGAACCTCACCGCCAGCAGCACGGGAGGCACGGACACCTATGGCGATCTGATGGACGCCGGCGGCGTTGTGCTGGCTTCCAATGACGATGCCAACGGCAGCAGAAACTTTTACATCACAAGGCAGTTGAACGCCGGGACCTATTACCTGCGGGTGCGGCACTACAGCAGCGCAGCCGTCAGCGGCAGCTACCAGGTCGTGCTCAGCGGCAGTGCTTCCTCCACGCCAACAGCCACGCTGGTGCCGATACCGGTGGCGGATGATCACGGCAACAGCTTTTCCAACGCGACCGTGGTCGGCGTGCCGAGCACGACCGGCGGCGCGATTCATTATGCCGGCGATCTGGATTGTTTCCGGTTCACGATCACGGGCACCCTGAACTTCACTGCCAGCACCACGGGGAGCACGGACACCTTTGGCGACCTGATGGACGCCGCCGGGACGGTGCTGGCCTCCAATGACGATGCGAATGGCAGCAGAAACTTTTTGATCTCTCGTCAGCTCAACGCCGGGACCTACTGCCTGCGGGTGCGCCATTACAACCCAGGCATGACCAGCGGCGCTTATCAGCTGGTGCTTGGAGCGGCATCCCTACCTCAGGGCTTTCGTGTCCTCGGGAACAATGTGGAGATTGCGAACGGGGACATTTCTCCGTCCTACGCCGATTTCACCGACTTTGGCCAGGCGTCGTTTTTGGGGGGCTGGGTGGATCGCACGTTTCAAATCCGAAATGCCGGGGGTGCTGTGCTGATTCTCACGGGCAATCCCGCCGTCGTGATCACCGGATCCTTTGCTTCGGAATTCAGCGTCATCTCGCAGCCGCCTGCCTCCATCGCCCCTGGAGGCATGGCCAGCTTCACGGTTCGCTATCTGCCGAGGGCGTCGACGGGCGGTGGCATCAATCCGGCAACGATCTCGATTGCCAATAATGACCCCGGCCGCACCCCCTGCACTTTTGGCATCCAGGGCAGGAGCGCTGCCAACGTCGATGACACTGGCAACACCTTTGAGTCAGCCTTCGTGCTCTCCCCGTTTGAGCCTTCCTCCATCACCCTCTGGAGAGGCCTCGACTATGGCGGGGACCTGGACCGCTTCCGCTTTACCCTCAATGCGCCAAGGAAGCTGCGGATGCGCACCTTCGGTCGCAATGGCAGCCTGCCCGACACCTTTGGCGTCTTGTTCAACCAGCGGGGCGAAGTGATCGCAACCGATGACAACACCGGTGGGGGAGGCCAGTTCTTGATGGAGAGGAGTCTGCCTGCCGGCACCTACTACCTCCAGGTTGGAGGAGCCACCGGCAGTGTGACGGGGAGCTACGGATTGTTTATGGAGATCGTTCCCTGAATGATCCCTAGGCGCCTGTCCACCTGCCCTGTCCTCCTGTTATGAGCCCGCCTGCCATCACCTCACAGGTTTCTGCCATGCGGCGTCCTCGAGGGGTGGCTGCCTGGGGCATGGCGGGTGGTGCCGCTGCCGTCCTCGTGAGCGGCTGGCTGGCCGGTGAACTCCCCGACAGGGGGCCTGCCCCCAAGAATGTGTTGACCGTTCCAGTGCAGCCCCAGGCCTGCCGCCCGAGGCCTGGGGCTGTTCCTTCGGGTCAGCCTCCACCATCCGTCGCTTCCACTTCGACCCGCAGTTTTCGTGAACGGTTTCTGAGGGCCAGGGACATGGAAGAACTTCGTGTCATCGCGCGTGACATGATCCTGTCGAACACGGAGACCGAGCTCCGCGACTGGGCTGAAATTCTTTTGGCCGAGAAGGATCCCGCGCGTCGCGTGGCGCTGCTGGAGGCGCTCGACCTGCTGCAGGGTGAGGCCTCCCTTGAGATGATCACGCAGCTCATCACCCTGTCCGGCGAGGCTGATGTGACGGCTGCGCTGATCCGGACCCTGGGCCGTGCGGCGAATCCAGACACCATTCATCATCTCGTGGAGATTCACGCTTCCGCCAAGCAGGCAAGCCCGGAGCGACGGCGTGTTCTCGAAGTGCTGGGTTCCATCACCAACCCCTATGCGGTCTCCGGCCTGCTTGACCTGGCCGGCAACGCGTCAATCGGTGAGGATCTGACCGGCCGAGCGATCACCAGCCTGTCGAAAATCGGAGACAAAGCCGCCATGTCGGGTCTGGTTGACGCCTACGAGTCCCTGCCGCCGAACGCCGCTCAGCGTCCGCAGATCCTCGAGGGCATTGGTTCTTCCGCCAACCCTGCAAGCCGACCTTTTCTGGAGGGCCTTGCCTCCAGCAGTCCTTTTCCAGAGGTGGTCACTGCGGCGAAGCAGGGTCTTAAAAACCTGGCAGGAGCTGACCCTCTGCAGACTGCATCGTTTTGATGGGCCACTGTGCTGCGGATTTGGAAATCTGAGCGCCGGCGCTGGCGCGGGGATCGGCATGCTCTCGATTCCGCAGCTGTTCTTAGTGGAGCGCGGAACTCCGATTCTGCAGCAGTGCGAACGTGGGGGAGGCGTGCAGCCGACCTAGTCTTGTTGAAGAAGCTCCAAGTTTTCCTTCCGTGCTATCAAGCCATGAAAAAGGCCCGGAGTGATGACTCCGGGCCTTGTGAGGTTGACGGCAAGACCGGCGTGGCCGGTGCCTGCATCACTGGAACTCGAGGCAGATGCCTTCGACGGTGCTGCGTGCAAAGAGGCGGTTGTAGGCGAGCACGGGATAGCTCCAGACCTTGCCGTCGAGCACGTCGTCGCGCTTCAGTTCGGTGTATTTGTCAGGGCTGGCCTCGACGATGACGACTTCACCCTTGTCGCTGAGGGCGATGACCTTGTCGCCGCTGAGGATGACCTGGCCGGGGCCGAAGCCGCCTTCCTTCCACAGGTCCTTGCCGGTTTTGATGTCGACACAGGCGAGGGGGCCGGCGCCGTATTCCTTGAAGCTGAACATGCCGTAGAGGTAGCCGTCCTTGACGACCGGAGTGCTCCAGTGGTTGAAGCATTCGTTCTCACGACGCCAGATCTGCTCGGCGCTGAGGCCGGAGCCGCTCTTGCTGATCTTGAAGGCGCCGGCGCCGACGCCGTAGCCGGCGGAGCAGTAGACGATGTCTTCATAAACGACCGGGCTGGCGGCGGTGGAGACCTTGAAGGGGAAGGCGGCGCGCCAGAGCACCTTGCCGTCCGCAGGGGTCACCGCGACGAGGCCGGTCTGGGTGAAGAAGATGCACTGATGGACGCCGTGGATGTCGGTGATGACGGGGGTGGCGTGGGTCATCTTGTCGTCCTCGCCCTTCCACAGGACCTTGCCGGTGTTCTTGTCGAGGCCGAGCAGGGCCTGGCCGGAGCCGCCGCCGCACATCATGAGGACGTTGCCGTCGATGACCGGGGAGGCGGCGTTCTGCCACTTGATCTGGACGCCGGCGTTTTCCTTCATCACATCGTGGTTCCACACGGGCTTGCCGGTGGCGGCTTCAAAGCAGAACACGCCGAGGTTGGCATCGATGGCATAAACCTTGTCGCCATCGACCACCGGGGTGGAGCGGGGGCCGTCGCCGCCCTTGTTGTCGTTGGCGCCGGCGTCGCCGCCGCCATCGTATTTGCTGATAACGGTCAGGGGCTTGCGCCACTGCTCTTTGCCGGTTTTCACGTCGAGGCTGAGGAGGACCTCGCCAGTGTTGCCGTCGGTTTCACCGGTGATGATGGTGAAGGCGCGGGCGCCGGCGACGGCGAAGGAGCTGAAGCCGGCCGGGGTTTCGGTCTTCCACAGCTTCTTGAACTTGGCGCTTTTCCAGTTGCTGACCTTCACGACGGGAGCGGAGCCGTCGTTGTTGGGGCCGCGGAACTTCGCCCATTCGGCGGGTGCGGCGGTCTGGGCGGAAAGGCTGGCTGCTGCGAGCAGCGCGCCGCCAAGGAGGAGGGTGGTTTGAGGCATCATGGGGAAGGGATCGAGGCTTGGTTTGTCAGGGCGTCTCCTAACGATTCACGGGCCTGCACTCTTGCGCTGTCGGGCGGGCGGGCAAACGAAACCTCGGGGGACCGGAGGGGCGAAACGCCGTGCCGCCTGCCCCCCGCTCCTGGGAGGCCCTAGGTGCAGGGTGGTTCGCAGGATTGGAATAAGGGGCTGGTCCCGGGATTCCCGTCCATCCTGTCACGGGGGCGAGGAAGCCTGCTTGGACGTGGCATTTCATGCATCCGTCCCGCAGGACCGGTCTCTGGGATCACCTTTGAGGAAAGTCTTGCGTCGGGAGCGTCGTTCGTCGAGGGGAGCAACTGCCTATGTGGGAATTCGTCACAGAGCACTGGCGCGATGGCGTGGAGATCATCATCCTCGCCGTTCTGGCCTATCTTGGTTATCTCTTCTTCCGCGGCACGCGCGGGGCACGCATTCTGACGGGTCTGCTGACGTTGCTGCTCGGCCTGGCTCTGATCTCGCAGCTGCTGGAGCTGGAGGTGATCAGCTGGCTGCTGCAGCGCATCTCGGTCTTCCTCGCGGTGGCGCTGGTGGTGTTGTTTCAGCCGGAGCTGCGGCGTGTGCTGGCCGAGCTGGGCAGCCATCGGATGTTCTCCTTCAACCGGCCGGACCCGGAGTCGCTCGACGTGCTGCTGGAGGCGATGCAGAAGTTGTCCGCGCGGCGCTGCGGCGCACTGTTCGCCCTGAAGCGCGGCATTGACCTGAAGCAGTTTGTCGAGACCGGCGTGGAGGTGGATGCGGTGATGAGCGTGGAGCTGATCACGACGATCTTCCATCCCAAGACCGCCCTGCATGACGGCGGCATGATCATTGACCAGGGGCGCATCCAGGCGGCGGGCTGCGTTTTTCCCGTGAGCCAGAAGGAGGTGCGTGACCGTGCCATCGGTCTGCGGCACCGGGCGGCCATGGGGGTGACGGAGGAGACGGACGCCATCGCGCTGATTGTCAGCGAGGAAAGCGGCGCGCTGTCGATCGCCTATCGGGGCCGGCTTGAGCATGACATGGAGCCCGAGGAGCTGCGCAACCGCCTGAATGAGATCCTGACCTTTGGCAGCCTGAAAGCCGAACCCTCCACCGACGAACCGACCCGTGAGCTGGGAACAGTTTAAAAACCTATTTGTCCGCAACTGGAAGGAGAAGTTCCTGTCCCTGGTGCTGGCCTTTCTCTTCTGGTTCATGATCAAGGGACATGCGTCGCGCAGCAGCCTGCCGTATGGTTATGGCGGTGACCGGTATCGCACGCCGCCTCCGGTGCCCGTGGTGCCGCTGAGGCCCTGATCCAGGCTGGAGCAGATCCTTCAACGCAGATCGAGGCAGACGGTGGCGCCTTCGTTGTTGCGGCAGAGCAGGCGGCGATGGCTGAGCACGGGCTGGACCCAGCACTTGCCGCCGAGCACCTGGACACGCTGCTGGATGTCGATCCCGTCGCCGAGGACGCGAGCGAGGACGAGCTCGCCCTTGCTGGTGAGGAGCAGGGAGTGACCGTCGGCGGTGATGAGGCCGGTGCCCTTGTCGATCTCGGTGCTCTTCCAAAGGGTTCCGCCGGTGCTCAGGCTAAGCAGGCGGAGGTCGTTGGCGCCGCGGACCTGGTCGTTGAAGACGAGCAGCTGGTCCCTGCCAACCGGCAGGCCGGAATGGAAGAGCAGGCCGATGTCACGATCATTCCAGAGTTCGGTGAGGGCTGTTGCCCCGATCTTCAGGGCGCGGGCGCCCATGTTGCCGGTGTGGGAGATGAAAAGCGTGTCGCTGCGCAGCACGGGAGTGGCGCAGTTGCAAAAGTCGCGGGTTTCCGTGGCGTGGCGGGAGAGGAGCGCGCCATCCTGGATGTCGCGCAATTCAAGCCCCTGGCCCTTGAAGAGCACCAGGGTGTCGCGCTCATGCAGCCGGGTGACGAAGGGGGTGGCGTAGCCTGCCTCGCCGTCGCCGGTTTTCCAGATGACGGTGCCGGTGGTGGCGTCGAGGCAGACATTGGAACTGCCCTGGCCACCGGCATCCAGATAGAGTCGGCCTTCATGGATGCAGGGGCTGCTGCTGAATCCATAAACGGGGCGTTTGCCGCCGAGGTCGTTGATGAGGTGCTTCTGCCAGAGGACCTTGCCGCTTTCTGCATTCAGGCAGAGCACGTGACCGTCACGGCTGATGAACCAGGCCTTGTCGTCCATGACGGTGGGGGTTGAGGCCGGGCCGTAGGGGACGATGGACATCTCGTGGCACTTCGTCGGCACGGCATGCGCATGCTTCCAGAGAGGCTGGCCGGACTCCAGGTCGAGGCAGACGAGGCTGTCCTGGTCGGCACCGTCGTTTCCAGCGGTGTAAACTCGCCTGCCCACCACCGCAAAAGAGCCGAGCCCTTTGCCGAGCTCGGCTTTCCAAAGGACCGGCGGCCCGTCGGTGGGCCATCGGGTGTTCCATCCGACCTCAGGCGTGGTGCAGTCGCCGGCCGGCCCCTGGTAGCGGGGCCAGTCAGACTCGGTGGCGGGGAGATTGGCGGGCCAGGTCAGGGCGTTTGTTCCTGAACGGGCGGTGGGTTTCGGTTTGGCGGGTTCTTCGGCGAGGGGCGGGGAGTTGGCGGCGGGCAGTTCGATGACTTCGGGCGGGGTCTTTTCGCCTTCCTTGCTTTCGCCACCGAGGGCGATGAGCCTGCCTTTGCCGCCGCTGACAAGGCGGTGGAAGTAGCGCGGGTGCTGAAGCTTGACGAGCGGTGTCCAGCCATGGCTGCGCAACTCCAGGAGGACACCGGCGGCGCCGCTGGCGAAAAGACGGCCTTCATGGGCCACGGCGGCGAAACCGAAGCCGCCAAGCTTGTCCTGGGGCAGCTTCGGGGCGTCGCTCCATTGGCCGTTGGAGGTGTCGAGGATGGAGACTTCGGTGCTGATCTCCTCATCGCTGTTCATGCCGCCGATGGCGTAGAGTTTTGTGCCGATGGCATGGACGGCGAGAGCGCGGCGCTCAAAGGGCTGCGGGTGGGTCTGCCAGGCCGCGTCGGGCTTGGAAAGATCCAGGGTCAGGTAGCTGTCATGCCATTCTGCATCCCGGCCGCCGGTGAGCGCCCAGCCGCCGATGACGTAAAGGGTGTCGCCGACGACGATGCTGTCGTGGCTGGAGCGGCGTTCGGGCAGGTTGGGCAGAGGATGCCATTTTTTGTCGGCCGGGTCAAAGCGGGATGCGGTTTCGCTGGACCACAGGTCCTGCTTTTCGCCCTTCGCATTTCTGGCCGCCATGCCGCCGATGCGCAGCACTCCCTTGTCCGTGGCGACGAGGGAGGCGCCCTGGGCGGGTTCATCCTTCGCCAGGGGTTCCCAGGCCTTGAAACCCGACTGCCAGTGGAAGAAATCCCCGTGAACATCGGCGCTGTTGTACTGGTGTCGTTTGCCGCTGTGACCGCCGTAGATGTAGATGCTGCCGGACTCCGTGGCGGCGGCACCGAAGCTGGCGACCGGCAGGGGCAGGTCCGGAGGGGCTTCCGCCTGGAGGAGGCCGGTGGCGAGAAGAAGAAGCGGGATCAGAGGTTTCATCGTGGGGGGCGGAAAAGATACGCCATTCTTTGCACCTTGCTTCAGGGCACCGCTGTCGATGGATTGACAGGAAGTGGCGGCTTTTTGTGATGGGGTGTCCAAATGACCCTGGGCTTGTGGGACGAAGACGGTTGCGGATCAGGGCGTCGGCCCTTGAGGGGCGTGCCGCGCGTGATGCGGACGCCGCATGGTCATGACGGCTGCGCAGGGCTTGCGATGCTTTCTCGCGTCCCTCCAGGACGCGCTGAAGGGGGGAACGTGGGTGTGGGGATCTCCCTGGGGTTCTTACTCGCTGGGCTCGTTTCACCCCAGGCTAATTTCTTTCGAGCCTCTGGCTCGCAGGCAACCGAGGCGTGCAGTCTCGTGGCACCGGGAAAGCAGCTGGATGCAAATGGGTGCGCGGCGCGGCCTGCTTGGTTGGTGTTAAGTGAGGGGGCCTGCCAACAGCGGTGACAGCTCATAACAGTTGCGGCGCAGGCCGAAGCCTGCGCCGCAACAAAAACTTCCAGTCGCAGAGAGGGGTCTGACGGCCTTACGGCAGGCTCGTGGCGCCCATCAGGAAGCGGTCGCATTCACGGGCGGCACCGCGGCCTTCGTTGAAGGCCCAGACGACCAGGGACTGGCCACGACGGCAGTCGCCGCAGGCGAAGACGCCAGGCAGGCTGGTGGTGTACTGGTTGTGCTCGGCCTTGACGTTGCTGCGAGCGTCGCGCTCGACACCGAGGGCGTCGAGGAGCGGCTGCTCGGGCCCAAGGAAGCCCATGGCGAGCAGCACGAGCTGCGCGGGCAGAACCTTCTCGGTGCCGGGGATCTTCTGCGGGCCGAAGTTGCCCTTGTCATCCTTCTTCCACTCGACGTTGACGACATGGACGGCCTTCACGTTGCCGTTTTCATCGCCTTCGAAATGGGTGGCGGTGGTCAGGTATACGCGGGGATCGTCGCCAAACTTGGCGGCGGCCTCCTCCTGGCCGTAGTCCATCTTGTAGGTCTTTGGCCATTCGGGCCAGGGGTTGTTGCCAGCGCGGGTCGTGGGCGGTTTCGCCATGATCTCCAGCTGGGTGACGGTGGTGCAGCCGTGACGGACGCTGGTGCCGACGCAGTCGGTGCCGGTGTCGCCGCCACCGATGATGACGACGTCCTTCTTGTCGGCGGTGATGTAGTCCTTGCCCGGGTCGAGCACGGCCTTGGTGTTCGCGGTGAGGAAGTCCATCGCGAAGTGGATGCCCTTGAGCTCACGGCCGGGGATCGGAAGGTCGCGCGGCTTGGTGGCGCCGGTGGCGAGGATGACGGCGTCGAAGTCCTTGCGGAGCTGCTCGGCGGTGATGTCGGTGCCGACGTTGACGCCGCACTTGAAGGTGACGCCCTCGGCCTCCAGAACCTGGATGCGGCGCAGGACGACCTCCTTCTTGTCGAGCTTCATGTTGGGGATGCCATACATGAGCAGGCCGCCCGGGCGGTCGGCACGTTCGAAGACGGTGACGCTGTGACCGGCCTTGTTGAGCTGGGCGGCGGCGGTGAGGCCGGCGGGGCCGGAGCCGATGACGGCGACCTTCTTGCCGGTGCGCTTTTCCGGGGGCTGCGGGGTGACCCAGCCCTCTTCCCAGGCCTTGTCGATGATGCTGACCTCGATGTTCTTGATGGTCACCGCGGGCTCATGGATGCCGAGCACGCAGGAGCCTTCGCAGGGGGCGGGGCAGACGCGGCCGGTGAACTCGGGGAAGTTGTTCGTCTTGTGCAGGCGATCCAGCGCCTCGCGCCAGAGGCCGCGGAAGACGAGGTCGTTCCACTCGGGGATGAGGTTGTTGATCGGACAGCCGCTGGCCATGCCGCTGATGAGGGTGCCGCTGTGACAGAACGGGATGCCGCAGTCCATGCAGCGGGCGCCCTGTTTCTTCAGGCGGTCTTCGGGAAGGTGGAGATGAAACTCCTTCCAGTCCTTGATGCGCTCAAGCGGATCGCGGTCGGCGGGCAGTTCGCGGGTGAATTCGATGAAGCCGGTTGGTTTTCCCATGGTCTAAAACAATGAAGCGTGTGGGTGATGCGTGAGTCGTTGGCGGTTCGTGGCGGACCGGAAATCAACCCCCGCCGACGCGGGAGGCGTCCTTCGAGTTGGATTCAAAGGCGGCGATGAGGGCGTCGTCGCCGGTGAGGCCGTCGGCCCTGGCCTTGTCGAGGGCCTTGAGCACACGGGCGTAGTCGCGAGGCAGCACCTTGACGAACTGCTTCACGCTCTGCTCCCAGAGGGCGAGCACCTTGAAAGCCTTCTGGCTCTTGGTGGCATCGGCGT
Organism: uncultured Prosthecobacter sp.; assembly: GCA_964642905.1. Taxonomy (GTDB): domain Bacteria; phylum Verrucomicrobiota; class Verrucomicrobiia; order Verrucomicrobiales; family Verrucomicrobiaceae; genus Prosthecobacter. The sequence continues at coordinate 29,102 of CAZXPU010000043.1, read as the reverse complement.
GCTGCTTGATGAGCTCGTACAGGCTGTCGATCTCCTCCTTGTCCTCGAGGGCGAAGAGGTCGCTCATCGTGGTGTTGCAGCGGGTCTTGAAATCACCCTTCTCGTCCAGAACGTAGGCGATGCCGCCGGACATGCCCGCGGCAAAGTTGCGTCCGGTGATGCCGAGGACGACGACGCGGCCGCCGGTCATGTATTCGCAGCCGTGGTCACCCACGCCTTCGACGACGGTGTCGACGCCGCTGTTACGCACGGCGAAGCGCTCGCCCGCGACACCGCGCAGGAAGAGCTGGCCGGCGGTGGCGCCATAAAGGGCGGTGTTGCCGGCGATGATGTTCTCCTCGGCGGCAAAGGTGCTGCCTTCGGGCGGGTAGACGATGATGCGTCCGCCGCTTAGGCCTTTGCCGACGTAGTCGTTGGCGTCGCCTTCGACGATGAGGGTGACGCCCTTGGGCACGAAGGCGCCGAAGCTCTGGCCGGCGCTGCCCTGGAAGGTCAGGCGGACGGTGTCGTCCGGCAGGCCGTTCCAGTGGTTCTTGGTGATCTCGTTGCCGAGGATGGTGCCGACGGTGCGGTTGACATTGCGGATCGCGAGGGTGGCGGCGACCTTTTCGCCCTTCTCGATGGCCGGTTTGCAGAGAGGCAGGAGCGTGTTGATGTCCAGGCTGCGGTCGATGCCGTGATCCTGGGCCTCGGTGCAGTAGGTGCCGACCTCGGGTCCGACGTTCGGGCGGTAGAGCAGGCTGCTGAGGTCGATGCCACGAGCCTTCCAGTGGTCGACAGCCTGGCGGGCCTCGAGCACGTCAACGCGACCGACCATGTCCTCGAGCCTGCGGAAGCCGAGCTGGGCCATGAGTTCACGCACTTCCTGGGCGATGAAGCGCATGAAGTTGGCCGCGTATTCGGGATCTCCGTTGAACTTGGCGCGCAGTTCAGGATTCTGGGTGGCCACGCCGACCGGGCAGGTGTTCAGGTGGCAGACGCGCATCATGATGCAGCCCAGCGTGACGAGCGGGGCGGTGGCAAAACCGAACTCCTCGGCACCGAGAAGGGCGGCGATGACCACGTCGCGTCCGGTCTTCATCTGGCCGTCGGCCTCGACGACGATCTTAGAGCGCAGGTTGTTCAGCAGCAGGGTCTGGTGGGTTTCGGCAAGGCCGAGCTCCCAGGGCAGGCCGGCGTGTTTCACGGAGGTCTGCGGGGAGGCGCCGGTGCCGCCGTCATAACCGGAGATGAGCACGACGTCGGAGTGGGCCTTGGCGACGCCTGCGGCGATGGTGCCGACGCCGACCTCGGAGACCAGCTTGACGCTGATGCGGGCGGCGCGGTTGGCGTTCTTCAGGTCGTGGATGAGCTGGGCCAGGTCCTCGATGGAGTAGATGTCGTGGTGCGGGGGGGGCGAGATGAGGCCGACGCCCGGCGTGGAGCCGCGCACCTTGGCGATCCAGGGGTACACCTTGGAGCCGGGAAGCTGGCCACCTTCGCCGGGCTTGGCGCCCTGGGCCATCTTGATCTGGATTTCGCGCGCCTGGCTGAGGTAGAGGCTGGTGACACCGAAGCGGCCCGAAGCCACCTGCTTGATGGCGGAGTTCTTCGAGTCACCCTTTTCGTTCGTCCAGGTGTAGCGCTCGGGGTCCTCGCCGCCTTCACCGGTGTTTGACTTGCCGCCGATGCGGTTCATGGCGATGGCGAGCGTCTCGTGAGCCTCCTTGGAGATGGATCCGTAGCTCATGGCGCCGGTCTTGAAGCGCTTCATGATGCTTTCGACACTTTCGACCTCCTCGATCGGCACCGGGGTCTGCGCCTTGAAGTCAAGCAGGCCGCGCAGGGTGTAGAACTGCCTCACCTGGGTGTTCACCAGGGCGGAGTACTGCTTGAAGGTGTCGAAGCTGCCGGTGCGAACGGCCTTCTGCAGGGTGTGGATGGTGAGGGGGTTGAACAGGTGGGCCTCGCCCTCCTTGCGCCACTGGTAGTCGCCGCCGACATCGAGGGCGTGCACCTGCGAGTCGCGGTCCGGGAAGCCGCGCTGATGGCGCTGGATGGCCTCCTCGGCGATGACGTTGATGTCGCTGCCCTCCACGCGGGTGGCGGTCCAGGTGAAGTACTTTTCGACCACGCTTTTGGAAAGGCCGACGGCTTCAAAGATCTGGGCGCCGCGGTAGCTCTGCATCGTCGAGATGCCGATCTTGGAGGCGACCTTGATGACGCCCTTGGTGGCGGCCTTGATGAAGTTGTAAACCGCCTTCTTGTGATCGACGTTCACCAGCAGACCCTGGCGGATCATGTCGTCCAGGGTCTCGAAGGCGAGGTAGGGGTTGATCGCGCCGCAGCCGAAGCCGATGAGCGTGCAGAAGTGGTGCACCTCACGCGGTTCACCGGACTCGAGTACGATGTCGCACTGGGTGCGGGTGCCCTGGCGGATGAGGTGGTGGTGCAGGCCGCCGACGGCGAGCAGGGCCGGGATGGGGGCCTTGTCGGCGCTGACGCCGCGGTCCGTGAGGATGAGGATGTTGCGTCCCTGCTTGATGAGCTGGTCAGCCTGGGCGCAGAGCGCGTCCATGGCGGCCTCGAGGCCTTTGGCGCCCTTCTTCGGATCAAAGGTGATCTCGAGGGTGGCGGAGGCGAACTGGCCTTCGGCGATGGACTTGAGCTTGGAGAGCTCCTCGTTGCTGAGGATCGGCGTCTTCAGCTCGATGAGGTGGCAGCTTTCCGGCTTGGGTTCGAGCAGGTTGCCCTCGCGGCCGATGGTGGTGACGGGGGAGGTGACGATCTCCTCGCGAATGCAGTCGATTGGTGGGTTGGTGACCTGGGCGAAGAGCTGCTTGAAGTAGTCGTAAAGAAGCTTGGCCTTGTTGGAGAGGACGGCGATGGGGATGTCCGTGCCCATCGAGCCGATGGCCTCGACGCCGTCACGGGCCATGGGCACCATGAGCATGCGCAGGTCTTCCCAGGTATAACCAAAAGCCTGCTGACGCTGCAGCATGGTCTCATGGTCGGGAAGGGGGCAGGGGGCGCCGTCGGCGATGTCCGCCAGCTTCACGAGGTTCTTGTCGAGCCATTCGCGGTAGGGCTTCTCGGCGGCGATCTTCTCCTTGATCTCGTCGTCGGGCACGATGCGGCCCTCCTCCATGTTGACGATGAACATCTTGCCGGGCTGCAGGCGGCCCTTGAGCTTGACGTTGGCGGGGTCGACGGGCAGCACGCCGGCCTCGGAGCCCATGATGACGAGGTCGTCGTGGGTGACGTAGTAGCGGGAGGGGCGCAGGCCGTTGCGGTCCAGGGTGGCGCCCATCATGGTGCCGTCGGTGAAGGCCACGGAGGCGGGGCCGTCCCAGGGTTCCATGAGGCAGGAGTGATACTCGTAGAAGGCCTTCTTGGACTCGCTCATGGATTCATGGCCGCTCCAGGGCTCAGGAATCATCATCATCATGGCGTGCGGCAGCGAGCGGCCGCTGAGAACGAGGAGCTCGAGGCAGTTGTCGAAGATGGTCGAGTCGGAGCCGTCGACGTTGATGACCGGCTTGATCTTCTGAATGTCGTCTCCGAACAGCTCCGAGGCGAACAGGGACTGGCGGGCGAGCATCCAGTTGATGTTGCCGCGCAGGGTGTTGATCTCGCCGTTGTGGGCGATGTAACGGTAGGGGTGGGAGCGCTCCCAGTTGGGGAAGGTGTTGGTGGAGAAGCGGCTGTGAACCAGGGCCAGGGCGGACTCCATGTCGGCGTCGCTGAGGTCGAGGTAATAACCGCCGACCTGGGCCGGGGTGAGCATGCCCTTGTAAACCAGGGTGCGGCAGCTCATGCTGGGGGCGTACCAGCTGGTGTCGATCTTCGCCACGCGGATGGCGTTGTGGGCGACCTTGCGAAGCACGTAAAGCTTGCGCTCGAAGGCGAGGTCATCCGCCGCGGAGGCGGGGCGTTTCACAAAGACCTGGCGGACCACGGGTTCGCTGGCCTTGGCGGACTTGCCGAGGGTGGAATTGTCGGTCGGCAGGTCGCGCCAGCCGATGACAGGCATGCCTTCTTCTGCCGCCACCTTTTCAAAGGTCGCCTGGCTCTTTTTACGGGCCTCGGGATCGCGGGAGGTGAAGACATTGGCCACGCCGTACTGGCCGGGGGCGGGAAGCTCGAAGCCGGCGGCCTTCGCCACCTTGGCGAGAAACTTGTGCGGCATCTGGATGAGGATGCCCGCTCCGTCGCCGGTGTTTTCCTCCACGCAGGCGCCGCGGTGGTCGAGGTTTTCCAGGATTTGCAGGGCGTCCGCGACAATCTTGTGGGACTTTTTCCCCTTCATATGACAGACAAAGCCGACGCCGCACGCATCGTGCTCATTGCGTGGATCATAGAGGCCCTGGGCGGGCGGGAGACCGTTTTGGGAGAGTCCTGAGGAGGTCATTTTTGTGCAAAAGGGGGCCGCATTTAGGCGCGTTGCTCCTGGAACGCAAGGCTGGAATCCTCCCTGGGAGCACTTCCCCTGCCGGTTTTGACTTATTCACAATCTTCTCGTCGAATCGGTTAGGCCTGATTTTAGCATTGCCAGGGGCCTCCCCATGACTCAGGGAGTGCCCCGGCCCATGGCAGACAACTTCGTCCATCTTCACGTCCACTCCGACTTCTCCCTGCTCGACGGGGCCTGCCGGATTGATGACCTGGTGAAGCGGGCCCAGAAGCTGAAAATGCCGGCGGTGGCCATCACCGACCATGGCAACCTGTATGCGGCCATCGACTTCTACATGGCCGCCCTGAAGACGAAGCCGAAGCTGAAAAAGGGGGAGGTGGCCACCCCGGAGCAGCTGGAAAAGATCGTCAAGCCCATCCTGGGCTGCGAGGCCTACCTGGCGCCCGGCTCGATGCACGAGAAGAAGGAGGTGCCCGGCCGGAAGCGGGCCTCCCACCTGACCCTGCTGGCCTCCAGCAACGAGGGCTATGAAAACCTGTCCAAGATCGTCACCGAGGCCCACCTTTTCGGCCAGTGGTATCACCCCCGGATGGACAAGGACCTGCTGCGCCAGCACAGCAAGGGCCTGATCTGCCTGAGCGGCTGCATCAACGGCGAGATCAACCAGCTTCTGCTCACCGACCGCAAGGACGAGGCGGAGAAGAGCCTGCGGGAGTTCGTGGACATCTTCGGCCCGGAGAACTTCTACCTGGAACTGCAGAACCACGGCATGGAGCAGCAGCGGACCGTCACCCGGCAGCTCCTGGAATGGAGCAAAAGCTACGGGTTGAAAACGGTCGCCACGAACGACGTCCATTTCATGAACCGCGAGGATCATGAAAGCCATGACCTGCTCATCTGCATCGGCACCGGCGCGAACGTCCATGACCAGAACCGCCTGACCTACTCGCCCGAGGTGTACTTCAAGACGGCGGAGGAGATGCGCGCCCTGTTTGCCGAGATCCCCGAGGCCTGCGACGCCACCCTGGAGATCGCCGAGAAGTGCAACCTGGACATCCGGCTCGACTCGACCAGCATCGACCGCTACCCGCTCTACAACCCCGAGAACGGCATGGACCGCAGCGACTATCTGCGCCAGCTCTGCGAGGAGGGCTTGATCCGGCGCTACAGCCGGGACCGTGCGCTGAATGACGAGGTGCTGCGCAAGCGCATGGACTACGAGCTGGCGCTGCTGAACGAAAAGAATTTCACCAGCTACTTCCTGATCGTCTGGGACTTCATCAACTGGGCCAAGGAGCACGGCATCCCGGTTGGGCCGGGCCGTGGTTCCGCCGCCGGTTCGCTCGTCGCGTATGTGCTTGGCATCACGGACATCGACCCGCTTCGCTTCGAGCTGGTGTTTGAGCGATTCCTGAACCCGGAGCGTGTCAGCCCTCCGGATATCGACATCGACTTCTGCCAGACACGCCGTCCCGAGGTCATCCAGTATGTGCGCGAGAAGTATGGCGAGCTGAGCGTCAGCCACATCATCACCTTCGGCACCATGGGCGCCAAGAGCGTCATCCGCGACGTCGGTCGCGTGCTGGGCTGGAGCTACGGCGACTCCGACCGGCTGGCGAAGATGATCCCGGACGAGCTGAACATCGAGCTCAAGGACGCCCAGGAGAAGAATCCCGAGCTGAAGTCGCTGCTCGAGACCGACTCGGCGGCGCAGGAGCTCTGGAAGCATGCCACCTTCCTGGAGGGGACCACTCGCGGCACGGGCATCCATGCCGCCGGCATCGTCATCGGCGACAAGCCGCTGTCCACCTTCATCGCCCTCACCCGCGGCAACGAGGAGGAAATCGTCACCCAGTTTGCCATGAAGCCGCTCACTGAGCTGGGCATGCTGAAGATGGACTTCCTCGGCCTGAAAACCCTGACGGTCATCGAGGAGGCGGAGAAGTGGATTCACAAGCGGGTGCCCGGCTTCCGGGCGGCGGATGCGCCGCTCGAGGACCTGAAAACCTTCGAATTGATCCAGAGAGGCGAGACGGTCGCCGTGTTCCAGATGGAATCCGGCGGCATGGTCAACACCTGCAAGCAGCTGGGGCCGGACAAGATTGAGGAGATTATCGCTATTCTGGCCCTGTATCGACCGGGGCCGATGCAGTTCATCCCCGACTACATCAACCGCAAGAAGGGCCTGGAGAAGGTCGAGTATCCGCACCCGCTGCTGGAGAAGATCGCCAAGGAGACCTACGGGATCCTGGTTTATCAGGAGCAGGTGCAGCAGGCGGCGAACCTGCTCGCCGGCTTCACGCTGGGCCAGGCCGACCTTCTTCGCCGCGCCATGGGCAAGAAGGACGCCGCCGAGATGGCCCGCCAGCGTCTTGTCTTCGTCGATGGCTGTGAAAAGACCAACAGCATCGGCTCCAAGCAGGCGAACGAAATCTTCGACTTGCTGGAGAAGTTCGCCCAGTACGGCTTCAACAAGTCGCACTCCGCCGCCTACGGGATCGTCACCTACCGCACCGCCTTTTTGAAGGCGAACTATCCGGTCGAGTTCATGACCGGCGTGCTCAGCCTCGAGGTCAGCAACACCGAGAAGATCGCCAACTTCGTCAGCGAATGCCAGCGCATGGGCGTCGACATCCTGCCGCCGGACGTGAACCGCAGCCTGCTGGTGTTCGCCCCCGAGCGAACCAAGGATGCGGAGACGCCCGAGGGCGTGCCCAACGCCATCCGTTTTGGCCTGGCGGCGATCAAGAACGTTGGTGAGGCCGCCATGGCCTCGGCCATCGAGGAGCGGGGCAGGAACGGTCCGTTCACCAGCCTCGAGGACTTCTGTTCACGGCTCGACACCAAGTCGGTCAACAAGAAGACCATGGAGTCGCTGGTGAAGGCGGGCGCGTTTGACTTCACCAAGGAGGACCGCGCCAGCATGTTCGCCCGGCTTGACCAGGTGCTGGCCAGCGCCGCGTCCATGCAGAAGGACCGCAAGGCGGGGCAGGGCGGGCTTTTCGACGACTTTGACCTTGGCAAGCCGAAGAAGGGCGCGGCCCGGCAGGAGACGCAGTCCGCAGTCACGCCCTGGACGCATGACGAGATCCTGGCGAATGAGAAGGAGCTGCTCGGCTTCTACGTCAGCGGGCATCCGCTCGACAACTTCCGGGGCCATTTCGACTCGTCCAAGATCACCAAGATCGCCGTCATTCATGAGGTGGACACCAAGCAGAAGCCGCAGACCATCTGGATCGCCGGCATCATCAACACCTGCGCGGTGAAGTATTCCAAGAAGGACAACCGGCCCTTCGCCACCTTCACCTTTGAAGACTTCACCGGCCAGATCGAGATGATGGCCTGGAGCGAGGAGTATGAGAAGTTCAAGGACCTGCTGCAGCCCGGCAAGGTGCTCGGCCTGCGCTGCCGCTGCATGAAGGACCAGCGCACCGAGGGCAACCGCGTCACCCTGGGCGACGCCAAGGAGCTGCAGCCGAAGAAGGCCCGCAATCCGAACGCCGCGACCAGCGTGGTGGAAAAGCCGGTTGCCCCGCCCGCGCCGCCGAAGCCCCTGCTTCTGCGCCTGGACTGCCGGCGTCACGGCCAGATCGACCTGGACCGCATTCATGAAGTCCTGATCCAGCATCCTGGTGAGCTGCCGGTGATTTTTGAATTCGCCTACAATGGCGGCAGCAAGGTGCGTCTCCAGGCCGACGACGAGTTCCGCGTCACCCAGACCAAGGACCTGATCCAGCAGCTGATGATCTGGATGTAGCGGGGAGGTTTGTCTTCCCGTGCCCGCCTACTCCACGTCGTTGACGGGTTCGTTGAGGGAGGATTTCTGCCAGCGGCCTTCCAGGGTGTAAACCAGATGCGGGGTGTAGAGCTGGGGTTCGAGCAGGAAGGAGTCGTGGCCTTTGTCCGAGTGCACGGTGATGTGCATGCTTGAAACGTCGGCACGCTCCAGGGCGGAGACCATCTCCGCCTGCTCCTCGGGGTAGAAGCAGAAGTCGCTGTCGATGCTGAACACGAGGTAGTGATGCCCCGCCTGGCGGCTGCGGGCGAAGAGCTCGTCGTAGCTTTCCACGCCGGCGTCGCGCAGGGGGTCGTAGCGCAGCCACATGTTGATGATGCGCAGGTAGGCGTTGGCGTCGAAGCGCTTCACGAACTTCTTGCCCTGGTGCAGCATGTAGCTTTCGACGTTGTGGCCGACCTGGTACCAGGCGAGCTGGCCGTTGGGCTGGGACACGGTCTGGCGGGCGCGCCGCTCGATGGCGTCGAGGTGGACGAAGGTCTTGTGTGAGATCATGCGGGCCAGCGCCAGGCCGTACTCGGGAGCCTCGCCGTCGTAATAATCACCACCCTTGAAATGGGGATCGTTTTCGATGGCCAGCACCTGCTCGAACAGAGTCAGGCGGGTCAGCACCGTCGTGCGCAGGCCGGTGGCCACGGGCATGACGATCTTCACGCGCTCAGGATAGAGCGTGGCGAAGTTGATCGCCAGCAGGCCGCCGACGGAGGAGCCGATGACGGCGTGCAGCCTTTTGATGCCGAGATGATCCAGCAGCGCGGCCTGGCTGCGCACCACGTCGCTGCTGAGCACCGGCGGGAAGTCGGCGCCATAAGGTTTGCCGGTCTCCGGGTTCAGCGAGGCCGGCCCGCTGCTGCCGTAGCAGCCGCCGAGGTAGTTGGCGCAGATGACGCAGTAACGGGTGGTGTCGAGCGCCTTGCCGGGGCCGATGAAAAGGTCCCACCAGCCGTGCTTCACGTCGTCGGTCCAGCGGCCGAAGAGTCCCGGCACCTCCGGATTGTAACCGGCGGCGTGCTGGCTGCCGGACAGGGCGTGAAACAGCAGGATGGCGTTGGTCTTGCGGGCGTTCAGCCTGCCATACATCTCGTAGGCGACCGTGATGCCGGGCAGCTGCTCACCATTGGCGAAGACAAACGGCTCGGCGGCGCTGCCGAGATGGAAGAACTGGGTGCGGGTTTCGCCGAGGCCTTTGGACATGAACAGGGATGAGGAGTTGAGAAAGGGCCGGATGTCAAAGGCCGAAAAGCCCGGGAGCGCCGCCTTACTTCAGCTCCTCGATGCGGAGATCCTTGTAGCGGACGATGGAGGTGGCGCCGCCGTGGATCTGCACGGCGATGATGCCGCTCATGTCGATGCCCGGCTCGGTCTCGGTGTAATCGACGGTCTGGACGCCGTTGAGCCAGATCTGGATGCGCGGGCCTTCGGCGCGGATGCGGTAGTCGTTCCATTCACCCAGGGGTTTGCGGGCCTTTTCCAGTACTTCGGGGGAAGGCTGGGCCAGCATTTTTTTGCGACGGCTTTCGTCATAGAGCGCGCCGTCATAGCCCTTGCCAAGGTCAGCCTGGTAGCCGGACACCTCATGGTGGTTGGGAATGCGCTTGGTGCGGAACTGCACACCGCCGTTCACGAAGCCTTCGGTGCCCTCCAGCTTCCATTTGAGCGTCAGCTCGAAGTTTGAATAGGACTTGGTGGTGGCCAGGAAGTCGTTCTTTTCCTGCTTCTTCTCCAGGCTGCCCGCCACCAGGGCGCTGTCCTCGATGCGCCAGACGCCGCCGGTGTTGCCCTGCCAGCCGGTGAAGGTCCGGCCGTCAAAAAGAGCGACGGGGTCGGCAAGCGCGCAGGTGGCGGTGACGGCGGAAAGAAGAAGGGCGGGGAGCAGTTTCATAAAAGAGGTTAGGCTGAGGATAACGCGGGGACTTGCGACGAAAAGCTGTCAGTTGGCGGGCAGGCTATCTTTCCACGGCCATGGCGATGCCCATGCCGCCGCCGATGCAGAGGCTGGCGATGCCGCGGCGAAGGTTCCGGTCCTCCATGAGGTGCAGCAGGGTCACCAGGACTCGGGCGCCGCTGGCGCCGATGGGATGGCCGAGGGCGATGGCGCCGCCGCGCTGGTTGAGCTTTTCAAGAGGCAGGCCGAGTTCGCGGGCGCAGCCCAGGGTCTGCACGGCAAAGGCCTCGTTGATCTCGACGGCTTCGACATCCTCCAGCTTCCAGCCGGTGACCTCGCAGAGGCGTCGGATGGCGCCGACCGGGCCCAGGCCCATGACGGCAGGATCGCAGCCCACCGCCGTGCAGGCCAGGATGCGGGCCCGGGAGACGAGACCGTGCGTCTGCAGGGCGTGCCCGCCGGCCAGCAGTACCATGGCCGAACCATCATTGATACCGGAGGCGTTGCCGGCGGTGACGGTGCCGTCCTTTCGGAAGGCGGGCCTGAGCTTGGCGAGCGACTCCGCCGTGGTGTCGGCGCGGGGATGTTCGTCCGCCTCGACTCCGGCCACGGGCACGATTTCCCGGGCGAGGGAACTGCGATGTTCCGCGACGCGGGACTGGCTGAGCGCGGCGAAGGCATCCTGCTCCTGGCGTGTGATGCCCAGCCTGTCAGCGATGCGCTCCGCGGTCTCGCCCATGCCGATCTTCAGGAGCGGATCGCTGAGGCCGTCCACAAACAGGGCGTCCTGCATCGCGACGTCGCCGAGCTTCCGGCCGAAGCGGGCGTCCATCACGTAATGCGGCGCGCGGCTCATCACCTCCACGCCGCCCGCCAGCACGAGGCCGGCTTCTCCCGCACGGATGGCGTCTGCGGCGAGCGCCACCGCCTTCAGCGAGGAGCCGCAGGCCATGTTGACGGTGAAGGCGGGCACCTGTTCGGGCAGTCCAAGCTTGAGGCCGACCTGACGCGCCACGTTCATGCCCGAGCCAGCCTGAAGCACCTGGCCGAGGATCACCTGGCCGAGGTGCGGGCGAAGTCCGGCGGGCACGACCTGTTCCGCGACGGAGCAGGCGAGATCCGTGGCGGCGAGGTCTTTCAGGCCGCCGCCGAAGCGGCCGACGGCGGAGCGGCGGGCATCAACAAGATGGACGGGAGTCATGGTGAATGAATCAGGGAATCGGAGACCAGAGGGTGGAACTGCATTTGTGAGAGGATGTCCTGGTGAAGGTCATGGGCACCGAGGATTTCAACAAGCCTCAGGCCTTCAGGCACCAGCTCAAAGACGGCACGTTCGGTGACATAGAGCACCTGCTGGCCTCGCGCCAGCGCCGTCGGACCGTGGAAGCAGACATGCTGAATTTCACGCACAAACTTGGGCTGCCCCTTGGCGAGGAAGGTGCAGCAGAAGACCAGGCGGCGGGCGCTCTGGGCGATGTTCACAAAGCCTCCGACGCCGGCGAAACGGTCGGCGAAGCTGGTGACGTTGACACTGCCCTGCGCATCCACCTCCACCGCGCCAAGCACCGCGATGTCGACGCCGCCGCCGTCATAAAAGTCGAACTGGGCAGGCTGATCGATGATGGCTTCGGGGAAGTGGCTGCAGCCGAAGCTCAGGCCCGAGGCCGGCACGCCGCCGATGGGGCCGCTTTCCACCGTCAGCGTGAAGTCGCCCAGTCGTCCCGTCTCCGCCGCCACCATGGCCACGCTTTCGGGCAGGCCGATGCCGAGGTTGACGATGTCACCGTCGCGCACTTCCTGAAGCGCGCGTTTGCCGATGACCTTGCGCTCGGATTCAGGCATGGCGGGAAGCTCAAACGCGGTGGACCGGGAGACGACAAACTCCTCGTTGAAGGACTCGCCAAAGGTCTGGTCGTGCTGCACGCCGCCGCTGGTGACGATGTAATCGACGAGGATGCCGGGCACGCGCACCGACTTCGGGTCGGGCAGGGAGTCGACGAGGCTCTCGACCTGGGCGATGACGATGCCGCCGTGGTTTTTCGCCGCCTGCGCGATGGGCAGCACCTCGCCGACGAGACCTTCACAGTCCATGCTGAGATTGCCGCGGGCATCGGCATAGGTGGCCCGGATCAGCCCGACATGAACTGGCACCGGCTTGTAGCGAAGCCAGGGCTGGCCGTCGAGCTCCAGGCGCTCAACCAAAGGTTCGGCCGTGCGGGTGTTCATGCGGCCGCCGGACATCAGCGGGTCGATGAAGGTGTTGAGGCCCACCTGGGTGATGAGGCCGGGGCGCTTGGCCGCGATTTCGCGAAGCAGGCAGCAGAGCACGCCCTGGGGCAGGTTGTAGGCCTCGATTTCATTGGCGAGGGCGAGCGTGCCCAGCTTGGGCGCCAGGTTCCAGTGACCGCCGATGACACGTTTCACCAGGCCCAGATGCGCCAGGTGATTGAGTCCGCGGTCGGCCCGGTCGCCCTGGCCGGCGCAGTAATAGAGTGTGAGGTCGCGCGGCGTGCCGGTGTCGAGAAAGCGTCGTTCCAGAGCCGCCGTGAGCATCTCGGGATGGCCCGCGCCGACGAAGCCGCCGACGGCGATGGTGGCGCCGTCCGGGATGGCGGCGACGGCCTGGTCAGCGGTGGCAAGAATTGCCGGAGCGCGCATGTCAGCCCCTCCAGCCTCCATTGATCTCGAGGGTCTGGCCGGTCACGTAGCTGGCCAGGGGCGAGCAGAGAAAGAGGACCACGCTGGCCACCTCCTCCGTGGTGCCGAAACGGGCCAGCGGCACGTTTTTCAGCATCTCGGCGCGGACCGTCTCGGGGATGGTGGCGGCCATGCTGGTGTCGATCACACCCGGGGCGACTGCATTGGCGCGGATGTTGCGTTTGGCGGCCTCGCGGCTGAGCACGCGCATCATCGCCTGCACGCCGGCCTTGGCGGAGGCGTAGTTGGCCTGGCCGAAGAAGCCCTGGATGGCCGCGATGCTGCCGAAGCTGACGATGGCCCCGCCCTCACGCATGATCTCGAGGGCGTATTTGCAGCCGTAGAAGACGCCCGAGAGGTTGACGTCGATCACCGCGTCCCATTCCTCAAGACTCATCCTGGCGATGGTGCGGTCCTTGATGATGGCGGCGTTGTTGACGAGGAAGTCAAGCCCGCCGCATTGCGCCTGCACCTGGCCCATCATGGCCTGCATCTGATTCGGTTTGGAGACATCGGCGGCGATGACGACGGCGCTGTCGGTGCGCTGGACGTTGAGCTCATCCGCGAGCGCCTGGGCATCGGCGGCGGTGTTGTCCAGGCCCGGGTGGTTGATCACCACGGTGGCGCCTGCGCGGTGAAAGGTACGGGCGATCTGGGCGCCGATGCCCTGGGAGGCTCCGGTGATGAGGGCGACTTTGCCGCTGAGGTCGATGGGGATCATGGTTGAGGCTGGAAAGGACGCAGCACGCGAGGTGATCCTATCGGCGGCGGTGAGTCGATCAAAAACAAGCGGCGGGCCGTTTCAGGCCCGCCGCCAAAGTCATGCTTGAGGTGAGGTCGCTCAGCCGAGCTCGGCCAGCCTCGTCTTGATGGCGGCAAAGTTGGGCAGGTCGCCGGGGCTTTCGAGAACCTCGGCGTACTGGATGACGCCGGCCTTGTCGATGATGAAGGCGGAGCGCTTGGGCACGCCGCCCATGATCAGGTTTTTGGCGGGCAGGAAGCTGTCGTAGGCGACGCCGTAGGCGGTGGTGACCTTGTGGTCATAGTCGCTGAGGAGCTGGAGGGTGATGCCCTCCTTCTCGGCCCAGGCCTTCTGGGCGAAGGGGTTGTCGCCGCTGATGCCGATGACGGTGGCGTTCAGGGACTTGTATTCGTTGATGCTGCTGGACAGCTCGCAGAACTCCTTGGTGCAGACGCCGGTGAAGGCCATGGGCACGAAGAGCAGGAGGATGTTGGAGGCGCCGATGTGTTCGGACAGCTTGAAGAGCTCGGGGCCGCTGGCGCCGAGGGTGGTTACGGTGAAGTCAGGGGCGGCGGAGCCGACGGAGAGGGCCATGGGAAGGATGGGGTGGAGTGAGGGATGGGTGTCAGAGGGTGCGCAAGATACGCACGGTTCATAACAAAGGACGAACAATGGATTGGGTCAATCCCAGGTTGCCCGGACCTACAGGCCGACCGCCTTGCGCGGGTTGTCGTCCAGAAGGCGGGCCAGTTCGGCCTTGCTGAGCCCGAGCTGCTGCTGACCGTTGGCCAGGATGCGCGGGATGGTGACGGTGCTGCCGACGAAGTGGGAGCCGTCCGGGCTGCGTGCGACGAGGTCCTCCCCGATGAGGATGTCCCAGCCGGCCAGGCTGTATTTGCCGGGGCCGAGGCGGGCGGCGGAGATGGCGTCCGTGACAAAGATGGTCTTCTCGAGACCGGCGGCGCGCAGGTAGTTGGCCAGGGCGAAGAACTCGATGTGCACACCATCGGGGATGAAGCAGAGCCAGAGCTTGTCACGCAGGGCCAGGGCGCGCTGGATGATGTTGTCGTGCCGGTGCATCTGCATCGGGCAGCCATTGCCGACATGGGTGAACATGCTCAGCCCGTGCTCTGTGGCGGCGCGCAGAACGTCCAGGCTGGGATTGCAATGCCCGGCCGAGACCGTCACGCCGTTGTTGGCCAGGAACTCCGTCGTGTGAAAGCCCTCGTCGTGCTCCGGGGCGAGGGTGACGATGCGGGCCAGGCCGCCTGCGGCGTCCAGCAGCAGCTTGGCGTTCTCCAGGGTGGCGGGCTTGACATGCTGCTGCGGGTGGGCGCCAACGTAGCCTTTCTCCGGGTTGATGAAGGGGCCTTCGATATGAATGCCTGCGATCACGCTGCGAGCCAGGCTGTCCTGTTCACGCAGTATGACCAGGGTTTCCATTCGCGCCGCCATGGCATGGATGTCATCGGTGATGAAGGTGGCCAGAATGCTGTCGCAGCCATCTTCAATGAGGCATTTGCAGGCGTGGTGCAGGGCTTCGGCGGTCAGCCCTTCGCGGTTGAAGTCGGTGCCGGCGTAGCCATTCACCTGGAGATCGAGCGGTTTCATGAGGAAGAAAAGAAAGTGACTGGCAAAGGTAACGATCCAGAATTCGGTTCGTTTGAAACCCCCAGAATGGCAGCCGGTCTTTTTGTGCTGATCTTGTGTTCAGGACGCTTCCATTGCGGCGATCAGGGCCTGGCGCAGCTCGGGGACATGCTCATCAGCCACCGCGTGGTCGCCGGTGATGGCGATGTGCAGCAGGCCGAGCCGTGTCGGGCAGGGCAGGGCCGTCAGGTGATCCCCGGTCGCCATGCGCTGATGCAGGAGGGGCACTCGCTCAAAGGCGAGGACGCCGCTCATGCGTGAGAACGCCACCCAGGCCATGACGGTCGTCACGACGAGTTCCTGATGTGAAGACTGACCCCAGAGCAGATCACCCTGGTCATCGATCACGAAGAGACGGGAGCCGTGCATCAGCGGCCGGGCCCAGGAGGCGAATCCTTCGAGCCGTTCGTTCACGGAGTTGCCGGAAGGCCAGTAAGGAGTCCAGCAGGGGGCTTCCACGGGGGCTGGAGGAGGCGTTTGTTCCAGGGGGCGTTCCTCGGTTTCAGCCATCGCCTCTTCGTCAGGGAGGCTGTCCAGATCTGACGTCGTGGGCGCGGGGCTGTCACCTGGAAGCAGGCCCGCGTTCATGGCTCGTTCACGAATGGCCTGCAGACGGGCCCGGAACATGTCCAGGTCGTGATGCGAATCCGACGGCGTTTCGGCAGGCGGTTGTGGTGCGGCGGCGGGAGGCTCAGGCAAGGCAGCCTGGACAGGCTCGAACTCGGCCGCGAGCAGGGCCGGCGCTTCAAGCGTCAACTCAGCGGCAGCCTCGGCGGGCGGCGTGTCACGCAGCCTTCCAAGCAAGGCGCCGACCTCATCGGCATCAATCCAGGAGACTTGCATGGGCATGGTTGGATTCACGTTCCTGGAAGAGGCCGGTCCGGCGTTCGATCTCGGCGGCGAGCTGGTCGAAGAGCAGGGCCTCGGGAGGCGGGTTCTTTTTCAGCAGGGCGACGGGCACGCCCATGGCGCTGGCCTCGAGGAAGGAGTTCAGGCGGGGGACGGCCTGGTCGAAGAGCATGTCTGCGGGCAGCAGGGCGCGCAGTTCGGAGACCACCTTCTGGCTGACCTGGCTTTCACCGGCGACCATGGTCATGAGGATGCCCGCGACCTTGACCCCGGCTCCTTCGCTGCGGAAGCGGGACAGGGTTTCCAGCATGTGGGGCACGCTGCGCACGGCCAAAGGTTCAGCCTGCTGCGGCAGGATGACGTAGTCACAGGCCTTCACCACGGATTCCGTCATCGCATTCAGGCCGGCGGCCGTATCCATGATCAGGCAGTCCACGCCGCGAAGTTCGGCGGCGCGCAGCAGGTCGGCCAGGCGTGAGGGCACCTCCTGGGAGGACCAGCCGCGCCGTGCCGCCGCATCATACTGGCCGCCGGGAAGAATCTGCAGCTCGGGCAGTCGTGTGGACAGCACCAGGCGGTTCATGTCACGCTCAGCACCGCAGAGAAAATCGTAAAAGCCGATGCGTGCGCGTGTGGATCTGGCCAGGGACAGGCCGACCCCGCCCTGGGGGTCCGTGTCCACGAGCAGCGTCGTCCACCCGCGGCGTGCGAGTGAATAAGCGAGGTTGATGCAGAGCGTGGTTTTACCCACGCCTCCCTTCTGGCTGGCCGTTGCGATGGCAATCACGGAATCGAGACTAGGCGGTGTTTGTGGACTGGCAACCACAGTACTGGAAAAGCCGCAAGTCAAGACTTCCGGCGCGGCGACAGGACTTCCGGTCAAGCGATGGCTTGAACAGGCGGCCATCTTCGTGCGAGATAGAGGCCGACCTCACGCCGACATGACTTCACTTTCCGTCATCACCGCCCATCTCGACAGCACGCTGCGCATCCGCGAACTGCCGGACTACTCGAACGCCATGAACGGCCTTCAGCTTCAGAACCGCAGCGGCCAGGTGACGCGCATCGCCGCAGCGGTGGACGCCACCCTGCCGGTCGTGAAAAAGGCAGTGGCCACGCGTGCGGACCTGCTCATCGTTCATCACGGCATGTTCTGGTCCGGCCTGCAGCCCTGGACGGGCGGCACGTTTGAAAGGATGAGCCTGGCCCTGGAAAACAATCTGGCGATCTACAGCGCGCACCTGCCTCTCGACGCCCATCCCACGCTGGGCAACAACACCTGCATCGCCACCGCCATGGGCCTGACGCCGGTCGGCGGATTTTTGGAATACAAGGGCCTGCCCGTCGGCGTGATGTGCGAGGCCGAGCTGGCCCTTGATGAAGTCGTGGCCCGTTTCACGCAGGCCCTCGGCGGCGGTCGTGTGCATGTCTGCGCCGGAGGTCCGAGGATCACCCGGCGCATTGGCATCTCCTCCGGAGGCAGCGGTTCCGAAATCGCCGCCGCCGCCCGCGCGGGCGTGGACACCTTCATCACCGGCGAGGGGCCGCACTGGAGCTACACGCTGGCGGAGGAGCTGGGCGTCAATGTCCTTTACGGCGGCCACTATGCCACGGAGACCTTCGGCGTGAAGGCCCTGGCCGCGCACCTGGAGGGGCAGTTCGGCCTGCCCGGGTGCTTTGTCGATCATCCCACCGGCCTGTGAAGCCATGAAGGCGGCCCCTTTCCTCAAGACCGGTTTCTTCGAGCGTGACGTGCTTTCGGTCGCGCATGACCTCATCGGCGTGGAGCTGGTCTGGCAGGGCTGCTCGGGAATCATTGTCGAGACCGAGGCCTATGCCGCCGAGGATGACGAGGCCTGCCACACCTTCTCCAGGCAGGGGGCGAGGGAGTTCGTGCGGGGCATGCCGCCCGGCGCCGCCTATGTCTACCTTAACTACGGCATGTACTGGCTGTTCAACCTTCTGGTGAAGGGCGGCGGCCGGGACGGCCTGGTTCTCGTGCGCGCCCTGGAACCCCGGCTGGGCGTCGAACAAATGATGCGGAGGCGTCGCAAACAGCGTGTTCAAGATCTGTGCTCGGGGCCGGGCAAGGCCGGTGTGGCCCTGGGCGTCACGGGTGCGCACCATGGCACGCGCATGGCGGGCCGGGGCCGCCCGGAGGACTGCGGGCTTCGCCCCTCCGACATGTGTCCGGTGGTCGTCACCGATGTCCGCGTCGGCATCTCACGGGCGGTGGACCACCCCTGGCGCTTTCTCGCCGCGAACCATCCGCATGTCAGCGTGCCGTACGGCCGGGTGCGGACGCCCTGAGGCTTGCGCCCGTCCCGAACGCCAGCATCTTGGCCTTCCATGTCCACCCGCACCCGCCGCCGTTCCCGCCAGGTCCCCCGATGGATGATGGCCCTGGCCGGGCTTGGGCTGGCGGCCGGGCTTGTCCTGCTGCTGGCGCCCATGCTGGTCATGAACTGGGTGCGCGGCTACCTGCAGAAGGATGAGTTTCGCGGTCGCATGGAGCAGTTCCTGGGTGTGCAGGTGAAAGGCGGCGTCACGCTTGAACCGCTGCACTGGTCGGGAGACGAGGTCACCACACGCTCCCTGACGGCCAGCACCGGCAACGGCTGGAAGGCCGAGGTCAGCGCCCTGCGCCTGGCGCTCGACTGGAACGCTTTTCGCGACCGTCGGTGGCGGATCATTGAAACCGGGGCGGACTCGCTGGCCTTGTCCTTTGAAGGCGGATCCCGGGACCTGAAGCCGGCTGTTCCGGTTCGTGATGAGCCGGGTCATGACGGTGGAGAACAACCGTCCGGGAAAAGCTCGGTCCCGGGATGGCTGAAGGGGTATCTCCCGGACCGGACGGAGATCGACGGCATCCGCTTTGACAGCTTTGCCCTGAATTATCCCGGCCCCTGGCGCCTTGCCGGTTCCAGGCTGCGCCTGGGCACCTGGCAGCAGGGGGAGTCCTCCATCCAGGCCACCGTTGAGGACGGCATCCTGGAGACCCCGGTCAAGCTGCCGACGCAGGTTCATCCGATGAAGTTCAACCTCACCCGCGCCACCACGCGCCTGAGTCGTGATGACCTGCATCTCACCCACGCCACCCTCACCTGGATGGGGGACAGCGAGATCACCGCCAGCGGCCATCTCCTTCCCCGGGAAAAGAGCTGGGAGATCAGCACGCACTTCACCGGCGTGCCGCTGAAGGAAGTGGTCAGCGACGACTGGAAGCTCCGTCTCACCGGCCTGATGGAGGGGGATCTGGACATCGTCGGCAAGGCGGGCGCCGAGCCTGCCGTGAAAGGGACGGTCCGTCTGAAGGACGCCGCGCTCACCGCCGTGCCGCTGCTTGGCAGGCTGGCATCCTACACCAACGTCGATCGTTTCAAGCGCCTCGTGCTCGACATCGCGACCACCCGCGTCAGCGGCGCAGGAAAGTCGCGGAAGTTCGAGGACATCGTCATCCAGTCGAATGGTTTGTTACGCCTGGAGGGCAGGCTGGACATCCAGGGTGGAAAGCTGGACGGACAGTTCATGCTGGGGGTCACGCCCGAGACGCTGACGTGGATCCCCGGCGCCAGGCAGCATGTCTTCACCAGCAGTCATCCGGGGGCGGCCGCCGGCATGTTGTGGACACCCCTGCTCATCACCGGCACCATCGGCAAGCCCGAGGAGGATCTCACCGCACGTCTGATCGGCGGGGCGGGCAGGGCCCTGCTCAACGCCCCGGCCGAGGCGGCGGGCGCGGTCGGTGAAACTCTGCTGAAACCGGTGCTTGGCGATGACCTGGCCAAAAAGCCCGGCGAGGCGCTGAAGGGTGCCACCGAGATGATCACCAATCCCGCCGATGCCGTGAAAAAGGCCTCGGACGCCGCTGAAAAAGGCCTCGACCTGCTCAAGGGCGTCGGAGGCGGCCTGCTTGGCAAATGACAATCCCGCCCGCGCAATCAATGTCACTGACCGCCCGACAGACCGAGCTCATCGAGGACCTGAACCTCATCGAGAACGCCCATGAACGCCTCGCAGCACTAACCAGTTATGTGGCAAAAACGAGGCTGCCCGGGGAGCTGAAGGACGACGCCCTCATCGTGCCCGGCTGTGTTTCCCGCGTCTGGGTCCATGGCGAGCTGCGCGACGGCCTGACACATTTCCGCTGCGAGGCCGACTCACCGATGGTCGCGGGCCTGGTCGCCATTCTCTGCGACCTCTACAGCGGCGTGGCGCCCGGGGAGGCGGCCGTGGTTGAGCCGGAGCTTTGGAGCCGCTGCGGTTTCACACGAATCCTGTCGCCGACGCGTCTCAACGGTCTTGCCGCCGTGCGGGTCAGGATCCGGACGCTCGCGGAGCAGTGGAGGTGAGAGGCATGCTGTTTGATGCGCACAATCATCTCCAGGACCACCGGCTGGATGCGGTCAGGCCGGAACTGATGCGCCTGCTTCCCCGGCTGGGAGTGGCCGAGGCCGTGGTGAATGGATCGGCGGAGGATGACTGGGAGGATGTCGCCAGGATCGCTCGCGAGCATTCATGGGTGCGGCCCGCCTATGGCCTGCATCCCTGGTATGTGAAGGAGCGGACCGACGTCTGGCGGGAGACGCTCCGGCGCTATCTGACGGAGTTTCCGCGAGCGGTCGTGGGTGAGATCGGCCTGGATCGCTGGATCGAAAACCCGGATATGGACGCCCAGGTGCAATGCTTCCGGCTTCAGCTTGCGCTGGCGGTCGAACTGGACCGCCCGGCCACGGTTCATTGCCTGCGCGCCTGGGGGCTTCTGGAGGAGCAGCTGCGGGCGGTCGCCCTGCCGGAACGAGGATTCCTTCTGCACTCGTATGGAGGCCCGGAAGAGATGATCCCGCGTTTTGCCAGCCTCGGAGCCTATTTTTCGCTGTCACCCTACTTTGGCCATGGGCGCAAGGCGCGTCAGCTGGCTGTGTTCGCCGCCGTGCCCCTGGAAAGGCTGCTGGTCGAGACGGATGCACCGGACATGTGGCCGCCGGACGAGCTGAACCCGAACCCGCTTCAGGTGGAGGGCAGGCCTGTGAATCATCCTGCGAACCTGCGCGTCAGCTATGAGCTGCTGGCGAAGGTGCGTGGCATGAAAGGCGAGGCGCTGGAAGCGGTGATCACCGAGAATCACCGGAGGCTGTTCGGAATGCCCTGACGGCGGGTTCGCAACGGCTGATCGAAGTCCAGGTCAGACGATTTCAAAGATGCCTTCGATTTCCACGGCGATGTTGCCGGGCAGCGACCCCATGCCGACGGCGCTGCGCGCGCCGACACCGGCATCCTCGCCCCAGATCTGGGCAAAGAGTTCGCTGCAGCCGTTGATGACCTTGGGATGATCGGCGAACTCCGGCGTGCTGTTGACCATGCCGAGCAGTTTGATGACGCGTTTCACTCGGTCGAGGCTGCCCAGCTCCTTTTTCAGGGTTGCCAGCAGCGCCAGTCCGGTCTGCCGCGCCGCGGCATGGCCCTGGGCCAGGTCGAGGTCCTCGCCGATCCGGCCGCGGATCATGCCGCCGTCGGGGAGATAGGGGCCGTGGCCGGAAACATAGGCCACGCCGCCGATGATCACGACGGGCTTGTAAACACCGCCCTTGGGCGGGGCGGGGGGCAGGCTCAGCCCGAGGGAGGAGAGTTTGGCTTCTGCGGACATGATGGTGGGGAGGATTCGCGCTGATTTTGTCAGGCCCGAGGCTCCGGCTCAATCCAAAAGCTCAGGCGTCATCAAAGAGGTGACGGTTTTTCCAAAAGTAGCTGAAACCGGAGACCACGGTGAGGAAGGTGGTGAAGCCCACGATGGAGGCTCCGACCCACCAGTGCACCGGGGAGGGCTCCAGCCAGGGGCGCAGGAAGCCGAACAAACTTTCCGCTGAAGCCGCCGTGAGGAGGAAGTAGAGCACCGTGATGATCTGCCAGGCCATCTTGTGCTTGCCAAGGCGTTCGGCGGCGAGGACGACGCCCTTCTGGGCGGCGATCAGGCGGATGCCCGTGACAAAGAATTCACGACCCAGGATGGCGATGGCGATCCAGGCCTTCATCTCCGTCCGCTCCACGAGCAGGATGAAGGCCGCCGCGATCAGCACCTTGTCGGCCAGGGGGTCGAAGAGCTTGCCAAAGTTCGTCACCAGGCCGCGGGCGCGGGCGATCCTGCCGTCGAGATAGTCCGTGATGGAGGCTGCCGAGAAGATCAGAAGCGCGGCCGTCATGGCCTGGTTCCAGGGGATGTAAAAGCACAGCACGAACACGCCCGTGAGGATCAGGCGGGCGACGGTGAGCTTGTTTGGCAGGTTCATCTGGCTGGTTTCTGCTGTGTAAAGGGGGACTCGCCCGCCTGTCAAACAGCGGGTGGTTCAAGTGACAAAATTGCCCCTTTCTCGGGGAGGGACCGGAGTTGGGAACATTTCCTGCTTGCCGAACTACCGATCTCTAAGATTATATTACCCCGTCATGAAATTCCTCATCCCCCTCCTGCTCAGCCTTGCCTTCGTCGGCAGCAGCCTTGCCGCCCCTCAGAACGCGACCTCTCCCGGCAACCCTGAGCACACGCCGGACATGCAGAGCGTGGCCGGAAC
Organism: uncultured Prosthecobacter sp.; assembly: GCA_964642905.1. Taxonomy (GTDB): domain Bacteria; phylum Verrucomicrobiota; class Verrucomicrobiia; order Verrucomicrobiales; family Verrucomicrobiaceae; genus Prosthecobacter. Next base: position 6,524 of record CAZXPU010000043.1, on the reverse strand, counting down.
CAAGCCTTCCAAGTCCATTTTTGGCGGCTACCGTGCGCTCAACCGCAGCATGAAGCGCCACGAAACCAGCATCACGCGTGACATCATCATCGGCTACGGCCAGCCGGTCGTGGAGAAGTTCCAGGGTGAGTACTACTGGTCCGTCCCAGTTACCTACGCCACCCTCTACTCCTCTCCCCACCATCTTTATGGCAAGCCTCTGTCCGACGGTGTGGCCATCGCCGAGGCACGCGCCCTGGTGAGCGACGGCAACGTGGCCTTCTGGCTCTACGACGCTCCGCGCCCCACCCGCTCGTCGATTCCCGTGCGCTGATTCTTGTTTCGGAAACTTTTTCTTCAACAAGGCGGACTGAAAAGTCCGCCTTGTTCGTTTTCACTGACGGCCTTGCGGGTGTCCCGCCCGCCGCCATGATCCGCGCCCCCCGTCCCGTCCATGCCTGAAAATCCCCCCACGCTCCTCTACTGCCGCTGCGCCTACGCCCAGGTCGTCCCCAATGGCGTGAAGAACGAGGTCCTGCAGGGTCTCTGCGATACCGGAGCCAGCTTTGAAAGCGTGTCCGACCTGTGCGAAATGGCGGCGCATCGGGATCCGCGACTCACTGCCCTGGCCGCCTGTGGCAGGCTCAGGATCGCCGCCTGCTACCCGCGGGCCGTGAAGGGTCTTTTCCAGCAGGCTGGCGCACCGCTGCCGGAAAACGTTGAAATCCTGAACATGCGCACCCAGACCGCTCCTGAAATTGTCAGCGCCATGGTCCAGTCCTGACCGAACCTTTTCCGCCTCAGCCATGATCACCCACACCCATCGTCCCCTGCGCGTTGTGCTTTATGAAGGCGCCGGCGCCATTCCGTTGTCGGCCGAGGCCAGGATCAAGGTCATGACCGCCCTCCTTGACAAGGGGTATGTGGTCACCCGGACCGGTTCGGGGTCCGCACCGGCCATGATGCCTCACGATGAACGAAGCCTGCTGGTGCTTGGACTGTTCCCCGAACAAAAAGCGCCGCAGATCGAGGACGCCACCGGCCAGGTGCGGATCGAGACCCGGGACATCGCCGGCTTGGAGGTCGAGGAGGTGGTCGGCTTGGTGGAAAAAAGCCGCGGCGGCACCCCCATGAACGAGCCCGGCCGCTGGAAGCCCTGGTTCCCGGTCATCGACTACACGCGCTGCACCAACTGCATGCAGTGCCTCAGCTTCTGCCTGTTCGATGTCTACGGCGTCAGCTCCGACCACAAGATCCAGGTCCAGAACAACGACAACTGCAAGACCAACTGCCCGGCCTGCTCCCGTGTCTGTCCGGAGGTGGCCATCATGTTTCCCAAATATCAGGCCGGGCCGATCAACGGCGACGAGGTGAACCCGGCCGAGGCCGGACGCGAGAAGATCAAGGTGGACATCTCCTCCCTGCTGGGCGGTGACATTTACTCGGCGTTGAAGGACCGCAGCGCCGCCGCCAAATCGCGTTTCAGCAAGGAGCGCAGCCCCGACAAGGCCTTGGATGAACGCAAGAAGTGCCTGACCAAGCTGGTGGGAGATGGTTTCATCCCCGCCGACGTCCTCGCGTCGCTTCCCTCACCGGACGAAATCCTGCGCAAGGCCGAGCATGCGAAGGCCAGAGCCGCCGCCGCGCTCGCTGCCCAGGGTTGAGTTCAAGGGCTTCCCTCAAGCCGTCTGACCACGTCGAACCGATGCTAAGGCGTACTTCATTCAAAGGGGCGCTCTAAGAAAGAGGAACGGCCTCACTTCACCCGCGGGTGCGACTGCTTCCAGACCGGCCAGCCTCCCTTGAGGATGAAACAGTCCTCCAGGGGCACCAGGGTCAGCAGCTTCTCCCGGACATGTCGGCTTGCCTCGCACTTCTGGCCGCCGCAGTAGATCACCACGGGCTTGCGGGTCTTTTGCAGCTCGTCGAGCAGCTCCAGAAGAAGCACGTCGAACTCCTGCTCGTTCAGCAGCCGGGCGCCGGGGATGTGCTCCTGCTGGAACTGCTCGCGTGGACGGGCGTCCAGCCAGATGACCTCATCCTTCCAGCGTTCATGAATCTCCTTCAGGCCCACCTCGTCCGCCTTGAGCGGCTCGTGAACGGCATGCAGGGACGGGGCGCGGGGATGCAGCTGGAAGGCCGCCACCGCCGCTGCGGCCGCCAACAATGTGATCACCAGCGCCTGGAGAAGAGATTGCTTCATGGGTTTTCAGCTCCGTTGGCCGGCTTCCGATAGACGGAGAAGAAGGCGAGCTGCCGCTGATACTTGGGAATCTTGCTGTCCGTCTCGATCTTCAGCGCGCCCAGAATGACCTCCGCCGTGTCCTTCGGCTTCACGGTCACTTCATACTCCCTGCCCGGGGTGATCTCCTTCCAGGAAAATTCGACGCGCTCGCGGGTGGAGGTGATGTGGGTGATTTTCATGGGTTCCGTGCCCATCATTGTCACCCGGGTCACCTTGGCGTCCGCCGCATCCCCCAGCCACCACTGCAGCGTCTTGGGCTCGATCTTGATCATTTCAGGCACCTCGATGGCAAACTGGATCACCCACTCTGGCTGGGCGGGGTCGTCCGTCTGCACATGCACGCTCTTTTCATGCCTGCCGATGAAGCTGGAGATCTTGAACTCCGCCTTGCCGACCCCCTTTTCCCCGGGCTGGTAGACGGCCTTGTCGAGCGAGGCGCTCAGGCAGCTGCAGGCGCTGTCAATCGACAGCACCCGCACGGGCTTCGTGCCTTTGTTGTGAAACACAAAGTCTGTGGTGATCACTTCATCCTCGGGCTTCGGCTTCAGCTCGATGACGGGCGCCTCCGTGGCGAGTTCGGCATGGCAGACGGACAGGGCGCCCAGGGCAAGGCAGAAGCGGAGGAAGGCGGACACAGTTTGCATGAGCCAAGATGCAGGACACCACGGCGGCCTGTCAACGGCGGGCTGAAGGAAGGCGCACAGGCTCAGCCGAGCCCGACTGCGTCGCGCACGCGGGCCAGGGTTTTGCGTGCGACCGAGCGCGCCTTTTCCGCGCCCTCCGCCAGGACCTGGTCGACGTACTTTGGGTTGGCCGTGATCTCCGCACGCTTTTCCCGGAAGGGGGCGAAGTAGTCCGTGGTGGCCTGCAGGAGGCGCTTCTTGAACTCGCCATAACCCACGCCGCCACGCTGAAAGTCATCCACCATGGCCTGATGATCGGCCGGGGAGGCGACCAGCTTGTAGAGCGCCAGGATGCTGCTGTCCTCGACGGGTTTCGGCTCCTCCACGGGGGTGGAGTCGGTCTTGATGCTCATGATCTTTTTCTTCAGCGCCGGCAGCTCCTCGAAGAGCTGGATGGTGTTGTCGTAGCTTTTGCTCATCTTCTGGCCGTCCAGGCCGGGCACCACGGCGGCCTCCTCGCGGATGCGGGGCTGGGGCAGCTTGAGCAGGCCTTCGCCAAAGGCCTCGTTCATCTTGATGGCGATGTCGCGCGTGACCTCGACGTGCTGCTTCTGGTCCCTGCCAACAGGGACGATGTCGCTGTCATAGATGAGGATGTCGGCCGCCATGAGGACGGGGTAGGCGAAGAGGCCGTGGGAGGCGTGGATGCCGCGTGCCACCTTGTCCTTGTAGCTGTGGCAGCGCTCCAGCAGGCCCATGGGGGTCACGGTGCTGAGGATCCAGGCCAGTTCCGTGTGCTCCGGGACGTCGCTTTGACGGAAGAAGACGCACTTGGAGGGGTCGAGGCCGCAGGCGAGGAAGTCGATGGCGAGGTTGCGGACGTGGTCGCGCAGCAGCCTGCCGTCGTGGACGCTGGTCAGGGAGTGGTAGTCGGCGATGAAGTAGTAGGCGTCACCTTCATGCTGCAGCTTCAGCGCCGACTCCATCATGCCGAAGTAGTTGCCGATGTGGAGACGTCCGCTGGGTTGGAGGCCGGAAAGGATGCGCATAGGGGCGCTAGTCATGGCGGGCTGGACGCCGGGATCAAGGGCGAGCGTCCAGGAACCTGGCCTGAGGCCGTTCAGGCTGCGTCTCAGGGATGGTGGCCGCCGTGCTTTTTCAAGCCGATGGCGGCTTCGATTTCGTGGGCGGCGTCGTTTCTCCAGGGGATCACCCTGCCGGGCAGGATGCCGCCGGCGATCAGGAAGACCACGCAGGCCGTCAGCGGCCAGCGCTCACGCGGCAGGGCGTCCGGGATGTCGATCACATGCTTGGGCAGGACGCCGAGGAAGAGCACACTGTAGAGGCGGATGAGATTGATGGCGTTGAAGGCGGTCGCCACCAGGAGGGCGACTCCGAGGAAGGGATGGCTGGCGAGGGCGCCGTGGAAGAGCAGGTCCTCGGCGCAGTAGCCCAGGGTTCCGGGGAGGCCGATGAGGGCCAGTCCGCAGATCAGGAAGAAGGTCGCCAGCCGGGGCGCCTTGACGGCGAGGCCGAGGTCGGACTCGGGGTTGGTGACGTCCATGACGCGGACCTCGAGGATGCGGACGATGGCGATGAGGCCGCTGGAGGCCGCGGTCACGACCAGCCAGTGAAGCAGGGCGCCGGTGATGCCCTCGGCGTTGGCGGTGGCCAGGCCGGCGAGGATGAAGCTGGCCTGGCTGATGCAGACAAAGGCGAGCAGGCGGCGGGGTTTCTTTTCCGCAAAGCTGCGCAGGCTGGCGATGAGGGCGGTGATGAGCGCGGCGATGCTGAGCATGTCGAGCACTTCATGGGCGAAGTGGGGCAGCGTCACTGCCTCGGACCGGGCGATCAGCAGTGCCCCCAGGTGGCCGTTGAAAAGCAGCGCGGTTGGCAGCAGCGGGCCGTGTTCAAAGGAGGCGACGACCCAGGAATGCAGGGGGAAAAGCCCCTTCCTCAGGGCCACCGCCAGCACGAGGAGCCACATGGCGAGGTGGCTGACATGGGCAAAGTCGGTCAGGGCCGTGGCGTGCAGGGCGGCAATGGCCCCGGTGAGCGCGAGGGCGCCGCCGATGAGAAACACGGACACCACGCGCCGTGCCGGCGGATTGCCGAAGAAGCGGAAGGCAAAAGGAACGGCGGTCAGCCACCAACCGGCGGCGAGGGTGATGAGATTGGAGGCGGCGTAGGCGATCTCCGTGGCGGCGGCGAGCAGCAGCATGCCGGCGAGGGCGTGGCCGCCGGCGTCACGTTTGGGGGCGAGGGCGAGCAGCACCAGGGTGAGGGCGGCGAAGAAGACCATCGGCACGGCGTCCAGGGCATCGGCCTCGAACCAGGGAACCCAGGCATCCAGAAGTCGTGAACCCTGCTGCTGGTGCACTTCCCAGGCCGCGGCTGAAAAGGCCGCAAGAGCCGTGAGAACGCTGAGGATGGCGGGCCTGCGACCGGCGCTGGCGCGGGCCAGGCTGACGAGGGAACCTGCGAGCAGGGCCGTGATGCCGAACGAAATGTAGGGAAGCGAAAGATGGGTCATGGACGTTCGGGATCAGGATTTCGGGGCGGGCCTGGTCAACATCTGGGTGATCATGCCCGGGGTTTCGGCCGGCTGGCAGCTGGTGGAGGCCCGGTCCTTCACCCAGTCCGGCTCAAAGATGGACAAGGCGCGTGCGATCGCCCGGGTGGGGGCGATCAGGAATCGGTCGACGATGGCGTCATAAAAGCCGCGGCCCAGGGCGATGCGGTAGAGCATGATCTGCACCGGCTTGGGAAGCAGGGAGTCATACTGCTCGCCCGTGGCGCCGACCCGGCCTCCGGAGGCCGAGTGAACACGGTTGTAATCGCTGAGCATCGAGGGGGAGCGCAGGAACTGCATGGTGCGCACCATCGCATGGCCGATGATGTGAAGGATGGCCAGCGTGGTCCAGCCAAGGCCGATCTCGGCGAAGATGATGCCCAGCTGCGTCTGGGAGGCGTAGGCCAGCCCGGTCTTGGCGTCGGCGCAGGTGCGGTGGATCATCGTGCTGAGCACGGCCGTGGTGATGCCGATGAAGATGACCAGGCCCGTGGCGAAGGACGAGGAGCGGATCAGCGGCTCGACACGCAGGAGCAGGTAGGCCCCGGCATGCACGGAGATGGCGCCGTAGAAGACGGCGCTGGAAGGGGTCGGACCCTCCATGGCACGGGCCAGCCAGCCGCAGAAGGGTCCCTGGGCGGACTTGCCGCTGGCGGCGAAGACCAGCAGCACGGCGATCCATGCGGCGGCGGTGCCGTCGAGGTTGTTGGTGTGTCCGGGCCACTCCCCGGTGAACATGCCGCTCCAGGAGGCGGTGCCGAACCAATGATGCGCCAGAAACACCGCGACCAGGATGTTCAGGTCGGCGACGCGGTAGGTGCCGAACACGCGCAGGGCGTTCCGCACCGGGTCACGGCGGTACTGGAAGAACCCGATCAGGAGGACCGAGGTGATGCCGACGACCTCCCAGCCGCCGATCAGCAGGTCCAGGGAGTCCGCCGTGAAAACCATCAGCGCACCGAAGGCGAAGAGATGCAGCAGCAGGAAGAAGCGCTGGAAGCCCGGGTCGCGGTGCAGGTAGCGCACCGAAAAGGAGCCGACGATGCCGGCCAGGATCACCGTGATGGCGACAAAGGGCAGGGAGAGGCGGTCGACCACGAGAGTC
>CAZXPU010000042.1:22628-40620 GCA_964642905.1 uncultured Prosthecobacter sp. | reverse complement strand
GTCGTCAGCGGACCGTGGCCCGGGGCGACCACCGTTTCATCCGGCAGCGTGAAGATTTCCTTCCGGTTGGTGGCCAGGGCGTCCGCAAAGGAAACCATGCCGCCCCCCATCGAGCTGGCGAAAAGCGCGTCGCCCACGACCGCCACGGGACGGGCCAGGCCGCGAATGACATAGGTTGTCCCCCCTTTGGAATGCCCCCAGGTGGAGCGGGCCTCGATCGAGAGCGAGCCAAGCCTCCAGGTCGAACCAGGCTCAAAGGACCGCGCTTCCGGATGCGGCTCCCGGGAGCTAGCCAGAACTACGTCAGCGCCCAGCGTGGCGATATCCGCCACATGATCCGGGTGAGTGTGGGTCAGAAACAGGAACTTCAGCCTCAGACCCAGTTCATCCAGCTTTCGACGCATGGGCTCTGCGGTGGCGCCGGTGTCAAAGGCGGCGGCCTCACGGGTTTCTGCATCCCAAACCAGATAGGCGTTCACCGTCATGTCGTGGTAGGTCGTGTTGAACTGCGCAAGGCCGTCGAGCGCCACCGGCTGGGGCATCCAGCCGCCCTCGGCCATGGTGACCAGGGAGGGGCCATGCAGGCCCAGGGCCGCCGCCAGTTTCAGCAACACGGCAGGGTTCTTGTCGCCGTCTTTTGCCGCCTCGACCTCCGCTGGGCTGACCCCGGCCTTTTCCGCCAGGGCTTCCACGGTGTGACCCTGGCCGCGCTGGGATTTGCCGATCACGTCATTGAAGAAATCTTCGAGGGGGATGCTCATGCCCGACCATCCAAAAACAGCCCGCGCCCGGCGGCAAGCGCCAAATGGCGGTCATAAAATCAGTTTTCCGATTCAGGATTTCGCACTTAGAATTCCCCATGCTCGATATTTTCACCAACCCCTTCTACACCTTCTGCATGGGCCTGGGCCTGGGCGCCGTCTTCCTGGTCATGGCCGTCGTCAGCCACTGGAAGACCAAGGGAGAGTTCCGCCGCTACAAGACCCACCTGAGCGACAAGCTTGAGCTGGAGGCCCGCCAGATGCAGGAGACCAACAAGGAGAAAGCGCGGCTGGCCTCGGAAAACGAAAGCCTGCGGGTGCAGATCGCCCGGCTGAACGAAAAACCTGACAACAAGCTCGGCCGTGAGCTTGAGATCCTCGCCCGGGCCGAGAAGCACATGATGATCAACGCCCCCGGCTTCGCCCCGGCCTGGGAGCTGGCGAAATCCTCCGCGCTCTCCCAGATCGAGGCCGAGGAGAAGGGCTCCTCCTTTCCCCAGAAGATCTTTCGCAAGCTGATCGGCACCGGCTCCGGCACCGCCGGAAACGGCAGCCAGCCGCTCCCGGAAAACGCCACTGCAGGCAGCAAGTCCGGCTCGGCCGCCGCCTGACCTCCGGTTTCTCCCCCCCTGCCGCCGCACCATGCGCCCGGAGAAGGTCAAGTTCATGCTCCTGGCCGCCCACATGCCCAGGGCCGTCGGCTTCTATCGGTCCGTGTTCGGTCTCGACAGCGTCTTCGTGAGTGAATTCTGGAGCGAGCTGGCCTTCGGCTCCGCCATCATCGCCTTTCACGGCGGCCACGACGGCTCCCCCAATCCCACCGGGCTGAGCTTCCAGTTTGAGGACGTGTTTGCAGCCGTCGACCTCATCGAAAAACAAGGGGGGACGGTCCTGGAAATGCCCAACCAAAGGGAGGGCGAGCCCATTCTTCTCGGACGCTACCGCGACCCGGAGGGCAACGAAGGCTTCATCACCCAGTACGTGGGCTAAGAAACCGCCGGACAATTTCGTTGCACGATCCGACGGCTTCGGACGTATCAGACAGCAATCTGCGCCTCTGCGGGAATAAATCTCCGCAGAATGCGTCTGACATGGCCGTCTGAACCGCGGCCCCAAATCAACAAACCAAACATCCAAACCTACCATGAAGAAACTGCTCACGCTTGCGCTCGCCCTCGTCGCCGCCTCCGGCTTCGCCGCCGAGTTCCCTGACATCAGCATCGCCGACCTCAAGGCCGCCATTGCTGACAAGAAGGTCGTCGTCATCGACGTCAACGGCTCCTCCTCCTACACCGCCGGTCACGTTCCTGGCGCCATCGACTTCGCCTCCAAGGGTGCGGACCTTGGCAGCGCCCTGCCCGCCGACAAGAACACCCTCGTGGTGGCCTACTGCGGCGGCCCCAGCTGCTCCGCCTACAAGAAGGCCGCCAACAAGGCCGCCGAACTTGGCTACACCAATGTGAAGCACCTCTCCGCAGGCATCTCCGGCTGGAAGAAGGCCGGTGAAACTCTCGAGAAGTAAGCCTCTCCCCTGAAAGCCGGGATGCTGGACAAAATCCTCATCCCGGCTTTTTTACGTCCTCACCCCCACCCCGCATGAAACACCTTCTCCGCATCCTCGCCCTCACGCTGACAGCCGCCGGCATTACCCTGGCCGCCGACGACAGCAAGCCCGTCACCTATGAGGGCAAGATCACCGGCGTGGTCTGCATCTCCTGCAAGGAACATGTCGCAGGCGCCCTCAAGCAGCGCCTGCCTGACATCATCAGCGTCGATGTGAAGCCTGGTGAAACGCCCGAGGCGGAGGAGAAGAAGCTCATCATCGTGGCCGGAAGCGGAGTCATCACCAAGGAGGCGGCCATCGAGGCCCTGGGCACCTACGCCAAGAACTACACGATCACCAGCCTGAGCCGGAAGGACTGAAGCCGGCCTTCAAGCGCATTTCATCTCGAAGGATGACCCGGCCAGCGGGTCATCCTTTTTGTTTGGCCCTTGGAACCTCCCGGCTCCCTGCAATCAGAGGTCGGCGCACTGCAGGTGCGATTCATCCTGACGTCCGGCGGCGTAAGCCTTGGCCACCAGCGCCAGGGAGTCCTCCCGCATCGCCTTCTGGTCCTTGCGGCCTGATGCATAAGATTCAAAGACATCGCGGATCTCGTCACGCACCCGGCGGAAGACCGCCATCTGCGCCTCCTCGTTCCCGGTCGCATGGGCGGGATCGTCAAAGCCCCAGTGATGTCGGTTCACCTGACCGGGAAACATCGGGCAGGCCTGGTCGGCGTTGCCGCAGACGGTGATGACGGTCTCCACCTGCTGGCCAAGAAATTCGTTAAGGTGCTTGGACTGGTGGGCGCTGATGTCGATGCCGATCTCAGCCATCGCCTTGATGGCGAGCGGGTGGACGTAGCCCGCAGGTTTTGAACCGGCGCTGGCCACCTGGAAACCGTCACCGAGGGCGCGACGCAGGATGCCTTCGGCAAGGTGGGAACGACAGGAGTTGCCGGTGCAGAGAATGAGGATGGTGGGTGTCATGGGGGGGAGAGTGATGTCTCTGGATGCAAAAGACTTCTGGAGGCGAGGCGCAGCAGCGGGCCGGGGCCCGACGGCTCCTCCGGCTGCCAGGGAAGCAAGGCCACACGCCTAGCCAGCCCCTGTGCGACTTCGTCGATGTAACGATGCTCGTTCAGTTCACGCTGACGCAGCAGAGGATCAGCGGTGCCGGACATCAGCAGGCTCTGGTTGATGACCCAGGCAAAGGGCTCGATGCGGGCACGGCGTAGATCGTCCTGCAAGGCTGACGCCTCATGAACGGGAGTAGCCTCAGGCAGGGTGACCAGGAGAATGCGAGTGTATGCCGGATCGCGGAGGTGCTCCAGCAGATGCAGGACCGCCTCAGGCTGTGTGCTGCGAGCCTGCCGCTCAAGCTCCCGCTGGTAGGCCTGGCTGGCGTCCAGAAGCAGCAGCGTGTGACCGGTGGGCGCGGTGTCAAGAACCACAAAGCGATCCCTTCCCATGCCAACCTCGCGGGCAAAGGCACGGAACACCGCAATCTCCTCGGTGCAGGGCGAACGCAGGTCTTCCTCAAGCAGCGCTCGCCCGGCTTCATCCATCGCTCCCCCCTGAGTGTTCAGCACTTCCTGGGTGTAGGCGGCGGTTTCCACAGCGGGGTCGATCCGGCTGAGCGTGAGGCCTTCAACTCTGCCATCAAGGGTCTGCACCAGGTGAGCGGCGGGGTCCGTGGTGCTTAAGTGCACACGATGACCACGCCGGGCCAGATGGACAGCGATGGCGGCGGCCACGGTGGTTTTCCCAACACCGCCCTTGCCCATGGTCATGATGACGCCATGGCCGTGCTGCTCGATGTCCTTCAGAAGATCAGACAGCTCGGTGAATGCGGGTGGCTGCCAGGAACCTGCACAGCTCGTGGAGAACGGCTGAGGGGTCTCGCTTTCCGGCTTGAGCAAAAGCCGGAGGCCTTGGAGACCGAGAATATTCACGGCCCGCAAGGGCACGGCGAACGCAGGCAGGCTGCTGATGAATTCCGCAGCATCCAGCATGGCCTTTTCACCCCGCTGCTGCATGGCAAGGGCGACCCTGTCCGCCGGGTCGCCAGCCTTGAAGACGCCGTTGATGACGAGACGCTGGTTTTCCATCCCCAAATCACGAAGCTCCGCCGCAGTTCGAGCAGCTTCCCTCAGTGCGGAACGCTGTGGACGGCTGACAAGGATCAGCGTGGTGAGAGCGGCATCGGCAAGGGTTCGAACGGTGGCCTCATAGACGGCCCGCTGCTTTTCCAGCCCCGCCAGCGGTCCAAGGCAGGAGGTGCCGCTGGTGTTGGAGTCCAAAAACTGGTCCCAGGCCTTCGCCAGGTTCATCAAGCGCAGCGTATGGCCCGTCGGGGCGGTGTCGAAGAGAATGTGGTCATGCCCGGTGTCGGCCCCGGCATCGCCGATGAGTCCGGAAAACTCATCAAACGCAGCGATCTCGACCGTGCAGGATCCGGAGAGCTGCTCCTCCATGCTGCGCAGGGCGGCTTCGGGCAGCAGCCCGCGCATCGGACCGATCAAACGCTCACGATAGGCGGCGGCGGCCTCCACCGGATTGATGTTCATGGCATCCAGGCCGGGAACACCTGGAACGGGCGTCGGCCGTCCGGTCAGCCGGGTCTGCAGCACCTCGTCGAGGTTCGAGGCCGGGTCCGTGCTGACCAGCAGCACACGACGCCCCGATTCAGCCAGGCTGAGCGCGGTGGCGCAGGAAAGGGAGGTTTTGCCAACACCGCCTTTGCCAGTGAAAAACAGGAAGCGCGTGGCGTTGACCGGCTGGAAGAGGGGCAGGTTCATGACGCCTCCTCCTTCACACCGAGGGCCGCGCGAAAAAAGACGGGGCGCTCATCATGGTTTGGATAGCGTCCCTTCAGATAGACCTGCCCGTCCAGGAAGATGAGCGGCAGCACCCCAACCCCCTCCTTTTCCAGGGCCGTCTTGACCGCCACGTTGGTGACAAAGGCCAGTGGCTGCTGCCCGAGGTTGTACCGCTCCACCTTGACTCCAAGCCCGGCGAGCTGGGAAAGCACGGCGGCAAAGTTCACGAGATCGGGATCGACGTTGGTTCCGCAAATGCCGGTCGGACAGCACATGGGAGGATCGTAAATTTGAAGCGTCTTCATGTTGGCGATGAGGTTCAGGGGATCAGCAGCACTTGCAGCAGCCGGGTTCACGGACACCGACGCACAAAGGCACGGCGGCCAGCGCGCCCAGGACAGGGGCGGAGAGATAAATCCAAAGATGGTCAAGGTGACCCGACACCAGGGCCGGAGCCAGGGAGCGAACGGGATTCATTGAGGCGCCGCTGACCGGTCCTGCAAACAGGGCCTCCAGGGCGATGACGGCGCCGATGGCGATTCCGGCGGTGACGCCCTTCTCCTTCGCTCCGGTGGAGACGCTGAGGATGGTCAGCATGAGAATCCCGGTCAGCACCGCCTCGAGAACGAAGCTCTGCATCTCGCCTCCCGCCGGCAACGTGGCCCCGAGAAAGGTGCTGTCCTGCGGGAACAAAAAATGCAGCAAAGAACTCGCCGCCAGCGCACCGGCGGCCTGCGCCGCCAGATAACCGGGCGCCTGCCTCCAGGCCAGACGACCCGCCACCGCAAAGGCCAGTGTCACCGCCGGATTGAAATGCGCGCCGCTCACATCCCCGAAGGTGTGGATCATCGCCAGCACGACAAATCCGAACACCAGGGCGATGCCAGCATGCGTGATGATCCCCTGCGATGCCGAGTTGATGACAATGGCCCCGGTGCCCGCAAAGACGAGCGTGAAGGTGCCGAGCAGTTCTGCGAGCAGCTTTTTCATGGCAGTCGGTCAGCAGCATTTTGTTCCCGGCGCACAGCAGGAGCCGGAGGGCGGCGCCTTTGCCGGAGCGGGCCCGCATTCACCGGGCAGGCAGATGCCGCGCGCCAGGCAGTCGGTGTGCTTCAGCCCCAGGCGGAAGCAGAGCACGCCATCCACATCCTCGGCGCTCTCCACGGGAAACTGGGCGACGACAAAATCCTCGTATTCAATCTCGACCGGAAGTTCATGCGATGGCAGCACGTCACCAGCCTTGTCAAAGATGGCCGCCAGCTTTCCGGCGTGAAGCCGGTGCTCGACATCGTCATGCACCCAGGTCTGCAGCAGGCAGGTCTCCTGCACTCGCCGCGTGCCTCCGCAATCAATAAAGCGCTTGGTCACATGCCCCACTTCGGTGATGTGAAAATGAGCCGGGATCATGCCGCCATCCGGCAGAATGAAGCCCAACGGCTTGTCGGAATGAGCCTGAAGGGTGGAGAGGAATTGAGCGGTGTTCATGAATGATCAGCAGCAGGACTTGGAGACGCACTTTTTCCCCGGGGCGATCTGGTCGACGCAGCGCAGGAAGTCCCCGAGGCAGTCGCAGGCGAGGCGGTAGTAGATGTTCAGGCCGCGCTTTTCGCAGGACAACACGCCGGCCTCGCGCATCAGGCTGAGGTGCTTGGAAACCGTGGACATGTCCGCGCCCACCAGCTCACGCAGGTCGCACACGCACATCTCCCCCTCCATCAACGCCTCGGCGATGAGCAGGCGTGACGGATGCGCCAGGGCCTTGATGACCACGGCGCGCTTTCCGGAGGCTTTTCGATTCACAGGCATCTATTTGGTCATTTAGCCAAATAGATGCCTATGGCAAGTGAAAGCTTCCGATGTCGGCCGCCCCGCGCCTCCGACACCTTCCAGAAGAATGGCCGTCATCCCAGCTTGCAGGCGCCGAAAGCCGGGGCATGAAGCGCGCATGTCATCCCCCAAGGCACGTTACATCATGATCGGCGGCTTCCTCGGCGCCGGCAAGACCACCACCGTCGGCAAGCTGGCGCAGCACCTGAACGAACTGGGCCTGAAGGTGGGCCTGATCACCAACGACCAGGCGGGCAGCCTGGTGGATACGAAGCTGCTGCGCGGCCAGGGATTCGCCACCGAGGAGATTGCCGGCGGCTGCTTCTGCTGCCGCTTCGGCTCGCTTGTGGATGCCGCGGGCAGGCTGGCTGAAAACGCCAGGCCGGATGTCTTCATCGCTGAACCCGTCGGCAGCTGCACGGACCTTGTCGCGACCGTGACCTATCCCCTGCGCCGGATGTATGGCGACGCCTTCACCATCGCCCCGCTGGCCGTGCTGGTGGACCCCGTGAGGGCGCGCCGAGTCTTCGGCCTCGACCAGGGCGGCAGCTTCTCAAGCAAGGTCGTCTACATCTTCAAAAAGCAGCTCGAGGAGGCGGACATCATCGTCATCAGCAAGAGCGACCTCGTAGCCGAGGCCGAGCGGGCGAAGTTGAAGGCCTTGCTTGAGCGCGAGTTCCCGGGCACCACGGTTTTCACCACCTCGCCACGCTCCGGAGAAGGACTGGCGGATCTCTTCAACCAGCTGATGACGGACGAGCAGACCCGCAAAAAAGCCATGCTTGTGGATTACGAGGTTTATGCCGAGGGTGAGGCCCTGCTCGGCTGGCTCAACGCCACCGTGAACCTGACGGCCGAGGATGAATTCGACGCCAATGACTTCCTGCGCGCCCTGGCTGGCGACGTTCATCAACGCCTGCGGGACATGAAGGCCGAGATCGCCCACTTCAAGATGACCTACAGCCCGGACGACGGCATCGCCGGGGAGCTGGCCAGCATCAACCTGGTGCGCAGCGATCATCAGCCGGAGCTCGGCATGGAGCTGGACGAACCCAGCGAGGGCGGCCAGCTCATCATCAACCTGCGGGCGGAGGCGGAACCTGCCAGCCTCATGCAGGCCGTGCTAGCGGCGCTCGAGGCGACCACGCCGCGCTTTCCGACGCTCAAGGCCACCCTGGAGCATCAGGAGCATTTCCGCCCAGGCAAGCCGACACCCACCCACCGGGACGCCTGAGATCAGGCCATCAGGCCGCCTCCTGCGCCGGGGTCTTCACCTGATCCAGGATCCTGCTGATCAGGTCATCCACCTTCACCTGCTGCGCCTCGCCCTCGAAATTCAAGATGATGCGATGACGCAGGGCCACGTGGGCGATGGCGCGGATGTCATCCGTGCTGACTGCCGTGGCGCCGTTGACGGCGGCAAGCACCCGTGCGCCGCGGATCAGGCTCTGCAGGCCGCGCGGGCTGCTGCCGTAGGCGACAAAGCGCTGCACCTCCGGCAGCACGCCGGGATGTTCGGGATGAGTGGCCAGCACCAGTCGGCTCGCATAACGCGCAACGGGGTCCGCCACCGGCATCTCCGCGAGCTGCTTTTGAAATGCTTTAAGTTCGGCACCGCTCACCAGGCTCTCCAGTCTCGGCTCGGCGAAACCGGTCGTGCGGCGGCTGATCTCCACCAGCGACTCCAGGTCGGGAAACGGCACGCGGATCTTGAACATGAAGCGGTCAAGCTGGGCTTCCGGAAGCGGGTAGGTGCCCTCCATCTCCATGGGGTTCTGGGTGGCGAGCACAAAGAAGGGATCCGGCAGGGAGTGACGCTCGCCCCCGGTCGTCACCGCGTGTTCCTGCATCACCTCCAGCAGGGCCGCCTGGGTCTTGGGAGTGGCGCGGTTGATCTCATCCACCAGCAGCAGGTTCTTGAAGACCGGCCCCTTCTCAAAGAACATCACCCGGCGCCCGTGCTCGTTTTCATTGACGATGTGCGTGCCCAGGATGTCCGCAGGCATCAGGTCCGGCGTGCACTGCACACGCCCGGGCTCCAGGCCGACCACCTGGGACAGCGTGCGCACCAGGAAGGTTTTGCCCAGGCCGGGCACGCCTTCCAGCAGCACATGGCCGCCGGCAAAGACGGCGATGAGCACGTCGGCGAGCAGTTGATCATATCCCACCACGGCCTTTTGGAGTTCCGTTTTGAGCTGGCCGAAAAGAGTGCTGAAGGAGGACATGGGATGCGGGCGCGCGCATGGATAAACGGCTGCTCCTTCCGTGCAAAGGAAAGCACAGGGCACTTGCCAGCCCGGGCATCCCGACTCATTTCAGGTCATGAACACCCCTGTTTCCCATGTCGGTCTCCTCGGCCTCGGCATCATCGGCAGCCGTGTGGCTGAAAACCTCGTCAAAGCAGGCTTCCAGGTTTCCGTCTGGAGCCGCACCGGCAGGAAAGGCCCCGGAACCGTCGCCTCCCCGTCCGAGGTGGCCCAGGCCGCCCAGGTGATCCAGATCTTTGTCAGGGATGACGCGGCCCTGCTGGATGCCCTGGAAGAAATGCGCCCCTCCCTGAGTTCCAAGCATGTGGTGATGAATCATGCGACGGTCAGCAAGGACGCCACCCTAAAGGCCGCATGCCTGTGCGCTGAAACCGGAGCCGCCTTTCTCGACGCCCCGTTCACCGGCAGCAAGATGGCCGCCCAGAACGGCAAGCTCTGCTACTACATCGGCGGACCGGCCGACGTCCTTGAGAAGGTGCGCCCGGTCCTGGAGGCCAGCGCCGCCAAGATCCTTCATCTGGGTGGTGTTGGCGATGCGATGGTGCTGAAGATCGTCACCAACCTGATCACCGGCGTGACCGTGCAGGCCCTGGTCGAAGCCGCAGCCATCACCCGGGCCGAGGGCGTCCCGCTGGAAGCCCTGAAGACCGCCCTGGAGTCGAACGCCAACTACAGCACTCTGATCGGCATGAAGCTGCCCGCCCTGATCCAGCAGGACTTCGAGCCACATTTCTCCCTGGTCAACATGCTGAAGGATGCCGACTTCGCCCGCCAGCTCGCAGCCCGTTCAGGCAGCAAAACACCCGCGCTGGATTGCACGGCGGAAGCCATGCGCGCGGGTGTTGAAGCAGGTCTGGGCGACCAAGATTTTTCAGTGATCGGACGCCTCAGCGAATGAGGCCGTCAATGGGCAGCAGTTCCACGGACACAGGCAGGGCATCCCCGGAAACGCCCACCACACCTTCAGCGGCGGCCACCGGTGACTCATGACCGTCGAAGTGGCGGCTGAGCAGAATGCCTTCAATTTCAAGCTGTCTGCCCTGCTCCACTTCACGAATCAGCTCGCTCTGAACCGCCAGGGAAGGCTGGCTGGAAAGCGCCGCAGGTACGGGCTCAGCCACCGCCAACACGTTCGGAATCGTGTTATCCTGATGCGAACCGCCGATTTTCAGAGCTCCCCAGGTCGCCACCAAGGCCACACAGGTAGTCGCTGCGGCCATGGTCCAGCGGGGGGAAACCAGATCCTCCCAGAAGGTCACCATGCGCTCCCAGAGCAGGCCGCGCGCTGATTGACGCAGGAGTTCCGAGCGCTGGCGCTCACGAAAGCGTGCCACAAAGTCCTCCACAAAGTCCTCTCCGGGGGTTTCAAACCTCTTCAGTCGAATGATTCGCTGCAGATTGTCGAATTCGCTCATGAGTATAAGGGATGGTAGTTATGGATTTTAACGTGCTTAGCGACGGGAACAAAGCAATTATTTGACCAAATCCTCCAGGTAACTCTGCAGCAGACGATGCGCATAGAAAAGCCTGGAACGCACGGTGCCCTCTGAGACACCCAGGATCTTGGCAATTTCATTGTGCTGAAGCCCCTGGACGTCGTACAGCGTGACAACTGTGCGGTGGTCCTCTGACAGCTTCATCAAAGCCTCGTTCAACCTTTTTTGTAATTCGTGAATATTCACCTCCCGGACCGTGTCCCGGTTCGCCGTGGTGATTTTGATGAACTCGGGGTCGTTCTGAATCCCGTTGTCCACATCGTCCAGGCTGACCTTGGCGTAGCGACCCCTCTTTTTCAGGAAGTTCAGCGTCATGTTCACCGAGATCGAATAAATCCAGGTGTAGAAGGACGATTTGCCCATGAACCGCTTCAGGGACCGGTAGGCCTTGGCAAAAATCTCCTGGAGCAGGTCCGCCGTGTCATCCCGGTTCGAGGTCATGTTGTAGACCAGACCGTAGAGCTTGGGGGTGTATTTCCTCACCAGTTCGTCAAAGGCCCGGGTGTCTCCCGCCTGCGCCCGCTCGACAAGCATCCGGTCTTCAGCCGCACTGCTGCTGACGGGGGTTTCGGTCTCGGTGGCGGCCTCCATGAAATGTATGGTCAGTGTGAATACAGGCTGAGTTTTGAAGCAAACCATCTTACCCGCAGAGAGACAAGTCTTTCTTCAACGGAGTTAAAGTTCCCGAACACCGCCCCCAGCGGGCTCTTGCTTCCCTGCCCGGCACGCGCCATCTCACCGAGTGAAAGTCCCGCACATCGTCATCGCTCAGATCATCCGCACGCTTCATGACATCTTCGTGGAGCGGCGCTACTCCGACAAGGCGGTGGAGTTCGCCTTCAAGCATCACCCGAAATGGGGCAGTCGTGACCGGAGGCTGTTTGCCGAATCCGTCTACGAATGCGTCCGTCACTGGCGCTGGCTCTGGCACCTTGCCGGACTTCCGGACGCGGAACACGCCCGCCGGGAATGCATCGGCGATGAACAGCTCTGGAGCGTCTGGGCCGCCCAATGGATCACCAGCGGCAAGGACTTGCCCCCCTTCGACGAACTGGCCGGCATCCGCCCCCAGGACATCCGCGCCCGGACCAAGGATGACGTCCCTGCCATCGTCCGGCTTTCCCTGCCCGACTGGCTGGACGACCGCTGCAGCCGTGAACTGGGGGAAACCTGGCCCGCCATCCGGGAAACCCTGAACCAGCCTGCGGAAGTTTTTCTGCGCACCAACACCCTGAAAACGGACCGCCGCAGCCTCAAGGAGCGCCTGGGACAGGACGGCTTCATCACCGAGGCCCTCAAGCCCATTCCCACGGCGCTTGTCATGCAGCAGCGCTACAACGTCTTCAGCATGGCCGCCTTCAAAGAGGGCCTCTTCGAGGTTCAGGACGCCTCCTCCCAGCGCGTCGCCCCGTTCGTCCAGGTCGAGCCCGGCATGAAGGTCATCGATGCCTGCGCCGGCGGCGGCGGCAAAACTCTGCACCTCGGCGCCCTCATGCAAAACAAGGGCCGCATCCTCGCTCTCGACGTGCACCAATGGAAGCTCAACGAGCTGCGCAAACGCTGCGGTCGTGCCGGGGTAGACGTTGCGGAAACCCGCCTCATCGAGGGCAGCAAAACCCTCAAGCGTCTCTCGGGCTATGCCGACCGCCTGCTGCTCGACGTCCCCTGCTCCGGCCTGGGCGTCCTGCGCAGAAACCCGGACGCCAAATGGAAGCTCAGCGAGGTGGAGATCGACCGTCTCATCGTCGAACAGCAGGACATCCTGACCCGCTACAGCGCCATGGTGAAGCCGGGCGGCAAGATGGTCTACGCCACCTGTTCCATCCTGCCCTCCGAAAACGAGCTGCAGGTGCAGAAGTTCCTTGCCGCCCATGGCGACGACTGGACGCTGGAGGAAGAGCTCAAGCTGAACCCTGCCGAAACCGGGCACGACGGCTTCTATGCCGCCCGACTCCTGCGCAAGCCAGTCGCTCCCGCCGCTGACATCCAGCCCGAGCCCGCCCCGACCGAAGCCGAATGAACGCCCTGCTGAAACTGGCCTGCCTGCTGACCGCCTGCACCAGTCTGCGGGCCCAGATTTCCGTACCCCAGCCCCATCGTGAGCTGCGCGGCTCCTGGATCGCCACCGTCCACAACATCAACTGGCCCTCACAGCCAGGCCTGCCCGTGGCGACCCAGCAGGCCGAGCTGGAACGCCTGATCCAGAGCGCCCACGACAGCGGCCTGAACTGCCTCATCTTCCAGGTTCGTTCCGCCTGCGAGGCGATGTACGAATCCAAGATCGAACCCTGGTCCTGCTACCTCAGCGGCCTGATGAGCCTGCCACCCTCCCCCAAGTGGGACCCGCTCGCCTTCGCCATCGAGGCAGCCCACCAACGAGGCATGGAACTCCACGCCTGGTTCAATCCCTACCGCGCACTGGCCGGCGACCGCTTTGCCCCCAGCGCCGGGCATGTCCGCCGCGAACATCCGGAATGGACCCTCAAATACGGCCGCGACTTGTGGCTCAACCCCGGCCTGCCCCAGGTACGCCAGCGCGTGCTCGACGTGATCCTCGATGTCACCCGCCGCTACGATGTCGATGGCATCCATCTCGATGACTATTTCTACCCCTACCCCGTGAACGGTGGTGACGGCAAGCCGGTCCCCTTCCCCGATGACGACACCTACGCCCGCTATCGCAATGGCGGCGGCGCCTTGGAACTCACCGCCTGGCGGCGCGAAAACGTCGATCAAACCGTCCGCGCCATCTATGAAGGCATCAAGTCCGTCCGGCGCACCGTGAAGTTCGGCATCAGCCCCTTCGGCCTGTGGCGGCCCGATTTTCCGCCCGGCACCGGCGGCGGCCTCGACCCTTACGAACACATGGGCGCCGACAGCCGCGGCTGGCTTCAGAAAGGCTGGGTCGATTACCTCGCCCCGCAGCTCTATTGGACCATCGACCGCCCCAAGCTCGGCTTTGCCACCTACTTCGAATGGTGGCTGGGTGAAAACACGCTCGGCCGCCACATCTGGCCCGGCATGAACACCAGCAAGATCGGCGACGACCGCCGGGCTGGTGAAATCCTCGCCCAGATCAGCATCACCCGATCCAGGCAGGCCCAGATGCCACCCGGACACTTTCACTGGAACTTCGGCGCGCTCGACAAGAACCTTGGCAAGATCAACACCCTGGCCCGCGAACGCGCCTACGGCCTCCACACCCTGCCTCCCGCCAGTCCCTGGCTCAGCAACATTTCCCTGCCAGCCCCGCGGGTCGAACGTGTCGCGAATGGCGAAAAGCTGCGCTGGTTCTTTGACGACCTGCGCTGGGACGCCTCCTGCCGCTGGTGGGTGGTGCAGGCCCTGGTCGAAGGCAAGTGGCGCACGGAGGAAGTCACCTTTCACAGCCAGCACGAAACCGTCTGGCCCAAGGGCGCCGCCGCTGTCGCCGTGCGCGCTGCGGGTCCTGCCTGGGAACTGGGACAGCCCGCCGTCATCTCAGGCCGGTGAGGAACCTCGCTATTTTCTGTCCAAAAACCCGCCGGTCTGCTCTTGTGCAGGCATCCCATGCCTAACCGCAGACATTTCATCACCTCCCTCCTCACCGCCCTCGGCGGATCCGTTTACGCCGCCGACGGCAGGCCCAAGACCCTGGTCCTCCAGTCCGCCTGGGACACCGTCAACATCGGTGACATCGGCCATACGCCCGGCACGCTGCGGGTCATTGAGGAGCACCTGCCCGGCCTGAAGGTGGTGCTCTGGGCCATGAAGCTCGACGAGCGCGTCACCGCCATGCTTCAGCGTCGGTTCCCGAAGGTGGAGATCCTCCAGGGCAACCTGTTCAAGGACGGTGAAAAGGACCGCAGGCTTCAGGAGGCCGTGAAAAACTGCGACCTCTTCATCCGCAACTCCGGCATGGGCCAGGACATCACCTTCATGCAGTTCTGCCGGAAGCACGGCAGGCCCTATGGACTGTTCGGCCAGTCCTATTTCCCCAGCATGATCGAGGGCGAGGGCGCCGATGAACGCCGGGACCTGCTCAACCATGCGGCCTTCATCTACACCCGCGAGACCAAGACGCTCGACATCCTGCGCAACGGCGGCGTGAAGACGCCCGTGCTCGAGTTCGGCCCCGATGGCTGCTTCGGCATCGACGTGCGCGACGACGAACGCGGGCTTGCCACGATGAAGAAGCTCGGCCTGGAGGAGCGCCGGTTCATCACCCTCCAGCTCCGCACCAACACCGCCAAGCTGCCGGGTGTCGACGACACCCGCACGCCCAAGCTCAACCCCCTTCATCCCACCCCGCAGCAGCAGGCCGACGACGAACGCCGCGCGGCCAAGTACCGCGAGCTGGTCACCCTCTGGGTTCAGAAGACCGGCCACAAGGTGCTCATCGCCCCCGAGGTGAAGAAGGAGATGGAGCATAACAAAAGGCTCATCCACGACCCGCTGCCGCCGGAGATCCGCAGGCATGTCGTGAACCTGGAGTACTTCTGGAACGCCGACGAGGCCGCCTCGGTCTTCGCCCGCGCCCACACCGTGGTGTGCCATGAGCCGCACTCCCCCATCATCGCGCTCGCCAACGGCACGCCGATCATTCACACCTACTCCGAGTTCCACTCGCCCAAGTGCTGGATGTTCAAGGACATCGGCCTGCCTGAATGGCTGCTCGAGATGGACGAGACGCCGGTCGAAAAGATGGCCGAGACCCTCTTCGCCATCGACGCCGACCACGCCGCCGCCCAGGCGAAGGTGAAGAAGGCCATGGCCTATGTGCATCAATGCTTCGCCGGCTCGATGAGGCATGTGCAGGGCCTGCTGTAAGAAGGCAGGTTGCTCTTCCACCCCGGGCCTCTATGATGCCTGCCGTGAACTCCGACGAACTCCAGGAACCTTTGAAAAAGCGCGTGGGCGGCAGCCTGTCACGCCTCCCGGCCCTCAGCCGGCTGGCCATGCTGCAGCGCAATGCGCTGCTTCTGCAAGGCAACGTCTGGAAACCGCCCCACGATCATGGAACCCTCGTTCGCAAAACTGTTGGCAGGACTCGCTGACCACGACGTGCGCTTCATCGTCGTCGGTGGCGTTGCCGTCACCTTGCATGGGTATGTCCGCCTGACTGAGGATGTGGACATCCTCCTCGATCTAGACGCGGAGAACGTTGCCAGATTTTTGGGCTGCATGGCCGGCTTCGGCGAAGGGTTTGCACGCGAGCTCAGCGTTGACGACTTTGATGACTCCGAAGGCGCGATCCGGATCGTCGAAATCTCCGAGCATGTCCAGCTGGACGTTTTCACCCGGATGAGCGGGCTCCACTATTCGGATGTCATCATGGATGCAGACCGCTTTGAGCTCGGCACGCACGCCATTCGTTACGCCTCCAAAGCCGCCTTGATTCGATGGAAGGAGAATTCCGTGCGGGAAAAAGACCGGCTTGACGCCCTGGCTCTCCACAAGCTGACCGCCAACCCACAGGCCTTCGACTGATGACCTCCCGCCGCGCCTTTCTCCAGAACAGCAGCCTCTGCCTCGCCGGCCTTGGCGGCGGCAGGCTCCTCGCCGCAGAAACCGCAGCCAGCCCGCTGCTGCGCGTCGGCCTGATGACCGACCTGCATTACGCGGACAAGGCCCCCGCACGCACCCGTTTCTATCGCGAGGCGCTGACCAAGCTCGACG
This sequence comes from uncultured Prosthecobacter sp., assembly GCA_964642905.1. Lineage (GTDB taxonomy): Bacteria > Verrucomicrobiota > Verrucomicrobiia > Verrucomicrobiales > Verrucomicrobiaceae > Prosthecobacter. Next base: position 24,247 of record CAZXPU010000042.1, on the reverse strand, counting down.
AGGCCGTGGAACTCATGAACCGGGAGAAGCCGGCGCTCGTCGTCGAGCTCGGCGACTTCATCGACCAAGCCGATTCCGTGGAGAAGGAGATCGAGTGGCTGAAGACCATGGAATCGCGTTTTGCCCGGCTCTCGATGCCGAGGCATTACGTGCTGGGCAACCACTGTGTCGGCACGCTGACCAAGCAGGAGTTTGCCGCCCACACCCAGGCTTCCGGAGGCCATGAGAGCTTCGAGGCCGGTGGTGTGACCTTCCTGATTCTCGACGCCTGCTTCCGCGGCGATGGCACGCCCTACTCGCGAAAAAACTTCGACTGGCAGGACAGCCACATCCCCGTCGGCCAGCTCGCCTGGATCGAGAGCGGGCTGAACAAGGCCAGCGGCCCCGTCATCGTGCTCGCGCATCAGCGTCTCGACGCCGACAAGGCCCACGCCGTGCAAAACGCGGCAGCCGTGCGCGCGATGCTGGAGAAATCCGGCAAGGTGCTCGCCGTCTTCCAGGGGCACTCGCACAAGAACGACTACCAGCAGATCAACGGCATCCATTACACCACCCTCGTCGCCATGGTCGAGGGCAGCGGCGCAGAGAACAACGGCTACACCCTTCTCGACATCCACGCCGACGGCTCCCTGCGCCTCAACGGCTTCCGCCGGCAGGTGGATCGGACCTGCCGGAAGGAAAAAGGACGGCAGCCTCGATCACGATGCCGCGCTCACCGGTGATGACCTGCGCGAGTTCGTCGATAAGAAGCTCTTCCCCTACCTGCACAGCTTCAAGCAGAAGGCCGCGGGGCCAAACACGCTCGAATACAAGATCGGCGAGATCTTCAGCGAGCTGAAAAACAAGATCACCAGCGGCTACGGGCAAGACCTTCATCGCCTTTCAGATCGCCTGGAAGCTCTTTCACGCCCGCTGGAACCGCAGCGGCGAGCCGACCCGCCGCCCGCGCATCCTCTTCCTCGCCGACCGGAACATTTTGGCGAACCAAGCTTACAATGCCTTTTCCGCCTTTGAGGACTCGAATCCCGGCTCGCTGGTGCGCATCAAGCCGGAGGACATCCGCAAGAAGGGCAAGGTGCCAAAGAATGGCAGCGTGTTCTCCACCATCTTCCAGACCTTCATGGCCTCCGGTGGCTCTGGAGACGACGTGGATGAGGTCATCACTCCTCCTGATTCGCCGGTGAAATATGAGAATCCGAGCAAGGTCAAAAAGGCCGAAGGCTACTTCGGAGAATACCCGCCGGACTTCTTCGACTTCATCATCATCGACGAGTGCCATCGTGGCGGCGCGAACGATGAGAGCACCTGGCGGGACATTTTGAACTACTTCCAGCCCGCGGTGCAGCTCGGCCTCACGGCGACGCCGAAGCGGGAGAACAACGTGGACACCTACCAGTATTTCGGTGAGCCGGTGTTTACCTACTCGCTCAAGGACGGAATCAACGACGGCTTCCTGACGCCCTTCCGCGTGAAGCAAATCAGCACGACGCTCGATGAATACACCTGGACGCCGGATGACAAGGTCCTGGAGGGCGATGTGGAGCAGGGCAAGCTCTACGGAGAGAGCGACTTCAACAAGAAGCTCGAGATCCGGAAGCGTGAACGCAAGCGGGTGGTGC
>CAZXPU010000042.1:11667-22618 GCA_964642905.1 uncultured Prosthecobacter sp. | reverse complement strand
GTTCCTCTCGCAGATCGACCAGACGCAGAAGACGCTGGTCTTTTGCGCCAGCCAGGAGCACGCGCTGCTGGTGCGTGACCTGATCAACCAAACGAAGACGAGCAAAGACCCAAACTACTGCCAGCGCGTGACCGCCAACGACGGCGAACTGGGCGAGCAGCACCTGCGGGACTTTCAAGACAACGAGAAGAGCATCCCGACCATCCTCACCACCTCGCAGAAGCTCAGCACGGGCGTGGATGCGCGAAACATCCGCAACATCGTGCTCATGCGCCCGGTGAACTCGATGATCGAGTTCAAGCAGATCATCGGACGCGGCACACGGCTCTTTGACGGCAAGGACTACTTCACGATCTACGACTTCGTGAAAGCCCACGAGCATTTCCATGACGAAGAGTGGGATGGACCGCCCGCCGAACCAGAGAAGTGCGCGACCTGTGGGCAGTATCCCTGCGCCTGCGTGAAGCCTCCGCTGGAACCCTGCGCCGAATGCGGTGAGCGCCCCTGCGTTTGCCTTTGCCCAACATGCGGTCGGCATCCCTGCGAGTGCGAGCGCAAAAAGAAGGCCAGGGTGAAGCTGGCGGACGGCAAGGAGCGCAGCATCCAGCACATGATGATGACGACCTTCTGGCATCCGGACGGCACGCCGATGAGCGCCCAGCAGTTCATCGAACTGCTGTTTGGCAAGCTGCCGGAGTTCTTCCAAGACGAGGCCGAGCTGCGCACACTCTGGAGCCAGCCTGACACCCGCAAGAAGCTGCTCGATGGGCTGGCAGAGAAGGGATTCGGCAAAGACCAGCTCACCGAGATGCAGCAGGTGATCGACGCCACTCACAGCGACCTTTTTGACGTGCTGGCCTATGTCGCCTACTGCCTGCCGCCCCTGACCCGCGAGCAGCGTGCGGCCAAGGCGAAGGTGGAGATCAGCACTCACTTCAACAGCAAGCAGCAGGTCTTTCTCGACTTTGTGCTCTCCCACTACGTCAGCAGCGGCGTTGAAGAACTCGACCAGGACAAGCTGGCGCCTCTGCTTCGGCTTAAGTATCACAACTCCATCCAGGATGCCGTGGCCGACCTTGGAAACGATGTAGGCAAGGCCTTCGCAGGTTTTCAAAAGTTTCTCTACCACGGCGTCGCCTGAGCTGGGCGAACAGGCAGCAGACCGCACAGCCGTCTGCTTTCCAACCGGAGAAGTCGGAAGATCCTCAGGACTGTCTTCGTCATGGTCTCATGCGTCTTTTTCTACCAATCCTCATCACCCTCCTCACCGCCTCCGCCCTGGCCCAGGAGCCCGGTTTCGAGCCGTTGTTTGATGGCAGGACGCTCGACGGCTGGAAGCACGATGGCAACTGGGCGGTGGTGAACGGGGAGATTGCCCGGGTGAAGAAGGGCGGCTCCCTCGTGTATCAGAAATCGAAGGTGCCGGATGACTTTGAGCTGCGTTTCGAATGGAAGGTCGCCAGGGGCTGCAACAGCGGCGTGTACTACCGTCCCGGCCAGTATGAGTACCAGCTTCTCGACAACGCCAACAGCCCCTACGGCGAAAACCCGCGCCAGGCGGCCGCGTCGCTGTTCTTCGGCATGGCTCCGGCCCGGGATGTCGTGAAACCCTTTGGCGAATGGAACGAAGGCCGCATCACCTGCAAGGGCACGGTCATTCAGCACTGGCTGAACGGCGAAAAGGTCCTCGACTTCGACTATGCCGACCCGCGCTGGTTCAACGAGCTTGAAGTGCTGCGCATTCGTGGCGGTGATCTGACAAAACGCGGCGCGAACCTTTCGCTCCAGGATCACGGAGCCGATGTGGGGTTCCGCAACCTGCGCTGGCGATCGCTCCCCGCCTCGGAGGAGTTGCGGAGCGAGAACCTCACCCCGATGCGCATTCCGGACGGCGCGCTGCGCAAGGAGCAGGACCGGCTGAACAAGATGCTTGCCGGGAGCAAGTGCGTCTGGAAACACGAGGAGCTGAAGCGCTTCCAGGCGGAAGAGGCCCATCAGGGAGTCGCCGTGGATTCGCAGCACTTCTATGCCATCACCAACGCAGGCATTGGCAAATACCGCAAGGACACGGGCGAGCGTATCGCAGGCTGGAAGGACAGCAGCGGCCGCATCAAGCATCTCAATGCGGGAATCGTCATCGATGGCAGGCTGTGGTGCGCGCATTCCAACTACCCGGAGATGCCGATGAAAAGCTCCGTGGAGGTCTTCGACATCACCACGATGCAGCCCCTCGAAAGCATCGACCTCACCCGTGTCGGCGGATCACTCACCTGGGTGGATCGTCGCGACGGCTGGTGGTATGCCTGCTTCGCCCAATACGCGAAGACCGGCGACCCCGCCCGCACGCGTGTCGTGCGCTTCGACTCGGACTGGCAGCCCGCCGCCGAAATCCGTTTCCCTGCCGAGATGGTGGCGAAGTTCGGCAAGAACAGCAGTTCCGGCGGCAGCTTTGGCCCCGACAGGCACCTCTTCATCACCGGCCACGACGCCCAGGAGCTGTATGTTCTCGACCTGCCGGTTGAAGGCGACACCTGGACCTGGCGGACCGCCATCCCGATCAGCGCCCACGGCCAGGCCTTTGCCTGGGACCGCAGCCAGCCCGGCATTCTTTATTCCATCGATCGCAAGACGAAGGAGGTGATCGTTTCACGCGTCTCATCCGCCCTCTGAGCCGGGCGTGATTTCACGAGAGAAGGCGGCGCCCGGGGCGTTTCAGGCGGCCTGCTCCCCTCCTCATGAAACGCCTGCTTCTCCCCCTCATCGCCCTGCTGGCCTGCCAGGCCCCCGCGGCGGACAAGCCTAACCTTGTTTTCATCCTGGCCGACGACCTCGGCTACACGGACGTGGGCTGCTTCGGGTCGAAGTACTACGAGACACCGAACATCGACCGCCTGGCCGCCCAGGGCATGAAGCTGACCAGCCACCACCATCATCAAAACTGCCAGCCCACGCGCGCCGCCCTCATGTCGGGCCAGTATGCCCCGCGCACCGGCATCTACACCGTGGGCGGCATCGACCGCTTCGACTGGTCCATGCGTCCGCTGCGGCCCGTCGACAACGTCACCAGCCTGCCTCTGGAAAAGGTCATCATTGCGAAGGCCCTCAAAAATGCCGGCTACGCCACCGGCATGTTCGGCAAATGGCACCTGGGTCAGAACGGCGACTTCCACCCGGGCAAACGCGGCTTTGACGAGGCGATCGAATCCTCCGGGGTTCACTTCAAGTTCAAGACCGATCCTCCGGTCGAGCATCCCAAGGACCAGTATCTGGCCGACTTCCTCACGGACAAGGCCGTGGACTTCATCCAGCGCCACAAGGACGGCCCGTTCTTCCTTTACCTGCCTCACTTCGGCGTTCACTCGCCACATCAGGCCAAGCCGGAGCTGATCGCCCGCTTCAAGGACAAACCCGGGGTCGGCGGGCACAACAACCCCACCTATGCCGCCATGATCGCCAGCGTCGATGAAAGCGTCGGCCGCGTGATGGCGGAGTTGGAGAAGCAGGGCATCGCCGACAACACCGTGCTCATCTTTTCCTCCGACAACGGCGGTGTGGGTGGTTATTCCCGAGAGGGCATCAAAAAGGCCGGGGACATCACGGACAACGCCCCGCTGCGCAGCGGCAAGGGCAGCCTCTACGAAGGCGGCACCCGGGTTCCCTTCATCGTCCGCTGGCCGGGCATCACCCAGGCGGGAAGCTCCACGAATGTTCCGACCATCCATGTGGACATCTACCCGACCTTCCTCGAAGTCGCCGGAGCGCCCGCCCCGCAGAACCAGCCACTCGACGGCGAAAGCCTGGTGCCGCTCTTCCGCAACGCCGGTGCAAGTCTGAAGCGCGACGCCATCTTCCAGCACTTCCCCGGCTACCTCGGCGCCGGAACCGACACCTGGCGCACCACCCCGGTCGGGCTGGTCCAGTCCGGCCCCTGGAAGCTCATGGAATTTTTCGAGGATCACCACCTGGAACTCTACAACCTGGACGATGACATCGGCGAAACTCAGAATCTGGCCGCCAAGATGCCGGAAAAGGCGGCGGAGTTGAAAGCCAAGATGGTTGCCTGGCGCGAAGCCGTGGGGGCCAGGATGCCCACTCCAAACAAGCCGGGCAAAGCAGATGCCCAACCCAGGAAAAAGGGTGCCGGGAAAGGCAAAAAGAAGAAGAAATCGACCGACGAATGATCTGGCCGGGGATCTACCGCCGCAGCCCCATCGCAAGACAGGCAGCCCAGAGCGCAAAGTTGGCACAATCACCGCTTTTCCGTAAGCCGTGCTGACGCTTTTGCGTAGTTTTATCACCCCCCAATGAATACCTCTCGTCGTCAGTTTCTTCGCGGTACCGGTGTCGCCCTTGGCCTGCCCTGGCTTGAATCCATCTGCGCTTTCGGAGCCACGTCCGTCAAGAACAACACCGCCCCGCGCCGCCTGGCGGTCTGCTTCACCGGCAACGGCGTGAACCCGCACCACTGGGGCGCGGAAACAACCGCGGGCGGCATGGCCTTCAAAAAGTCGCTCACCCCGCTCGAAGGGCTGAAGAAACACGTCAACGTCTTCACCGGCCTGTGGAACCCGACGACGGTCGAGGGCGAGGGCGGCCACTACCCGAAGATGAACGTGCTCTGCGGTCTGAAGGTGAAAAAGACCACCACGGACGTCGAGGTGGGCACCACGATGGATCAGATCATCGCCGATCACACCGGCAGGTTCACCCCCGTGCCCAGCGTCGTGCTCGGCACCGAGCGCCCGAGCTACAGCACCGACAGCGGCTTCACCTCGATCTATTCCGCCTACATCTCCTGGAGCACCCCCACCACGCCGGCTCCCAAGGAGATTTTCCCCCAGCAGGCCTTCGATCAGCTCTTTGACGACGGCAGCCGCCGCAAGCGAGACAAGAGCATCCTCGACCTGGTGCTTCAGGACGCGGGCAGTCTCAGGACCAAGCTCAGCAGCCGCGACCGGCAGAAGCTCGATGAATACCTCACCTCCGTCCGTGAAATCGAGCAGCGCGTCGAGCTCGCCGAAAAAATCAGCCAGGCCGAAACCAACGGCAGCGGCTGGCAGCCGACGGTGAAGACCGTCACTCTCGGCCGCCCCGCCTCCGGCATCCCCGCCAGCAGCGAGGATCACCTGCGCCTGATGTTCGACATCATGCTCCTGGCCTTCCAGATGGACCGCACCCGCGTGGCCACCTTCATGATGAACAACGACCTGTCGAACATGCGCTTCCCCAGCCTCGACGGCATCAGCGGCGGCATCCATGAGCTTTCCCATCACGCCAACGACGAACACCGACTGAGCCTGTATCAGCGCGTCAACGAGCATCAGGTCAAGCTCTGGGCCGAGTTCCTCGCCAAGATGCAGGCCACGAACGAAGGCGAGCGCACACTGCTGGAAAACAGCATGATCATGCTCACCAGCAGCCTCATGGACGGCAACGCGCACGATTCACGCCAGCTCCCCGTGGTCCTCGCCGGCAACGGTGGCGGCACCATCCAGGGCGGACGTTTCCACGACCTCAGCAAGGATCCGAACCGCAAGCTCTGCCGCCTCCACATCGCCCTCATGGACCGCATGGGAGTCAAGACCCACCATTTCGGCGACGCTGAGAACGCGCTGGCGATCTAGTCGGCTCAACGGCTCATCGAGCCTGCTTCGATCACGCCCGCACGAATCAAACCTCAGACCGGCTTGATCCAAACAGCGGGCATGACCGCGAGCGTCCTGCGGCTCTTCGAGACGCTTGAAAAATGAGCCGGGCTGAGTACGAAACCGCATTCGAACCCGTCATCTTCACATCGCCATGGCAACCTACGTCTACGAAACCATCCCCGCGAATCCGGATGAGCCGCCGCGCCGTTTTGAGGTGCAGCAGAAAATGAGCGACCCGGCGCTGAAGACCGATCCTCAGACCGGCGAACCCGTCCGTCGCATCATCACCGGCGGCAGCGGCCTGGTGACGCATGGCACCAGCATCCTGTCGATGAAAACGCGAGGTCGTTAGGCCATGCCAGAGCGCAGCCTCTGACCGGGCGCCGTTTCACACGCGCAGGAAGATGCCACGCCGGTAAAGGAAGCGTGCGAGCAGAATCACCAGCATCATGCCGGTGATGGCCACCACCAGCCCACCGAATCCGGAGTAGACATGGGCATCAAGGAAGCTCTTCACGTCGCCCCCGACCAGGCGTGCGGCAAGAGACTGGAAGCCGACAATCGGATTGAGAATGTAGAGAGTAAGCGGGTTGCAGCCGATCCAGATGAAAGGACGGCACCAGGTGCGCCAGCCAAGGATGTCCACAATCCCGTAAAAAAGCGCCATCAGGCAGGCCGCCGTTCCTCCCGCCACCAGCACAAAGGAGGAGGTCCAGATGCGCTTGATCATTGGAAACTGCGCCGACCAGAGCAGGCCCAAAGCCACGCAGGTCAGACCGCCCGCGATCAGCCAGAGCATCTTTTTCGACGGCGTGAGGCTCGTGTTCTTGAACAGCAGCGCCGCCAGGGCCCCGAGCAGCGACAGGACGACGGCCGGCAGTGTCGAGAGCAGCCCCTCGTTGATGTAATAGTCCTGAGCCTTCCTGCCGGGCAGGAAGCGGAAATCCAGATGATTCGTCAGGTTGCGCCCCTCCTCATAAGAACCGGTCACACGGGCCGTCACGCTGGCACTGATGGCGTCGGGTGACGAGGAGCCGATGCGCGCGGCCATCTCGTCCACCACGGGCTTGTCGAGCTTGAAGTCGGGCACCGGCACAAACGTCAGCAAGGCCCAGTAGCCCACGAGCAGCAGCGCGCTGACGCAAACCAGCCCACGGGCGCTCCTGACCAGGACATAAATCAACGAGGCCAGCAGGTAGCAGGCAGCGATGCGATGCAGCACGCCGCCCAGGGCCACATCCGGCCACGGCTTCGAAAGCCCGCCCGAGGCGAAGACCCCGAGCGCAAACAACAGCAGACTGCGGCGCAAAACCCGCCAGAGCACGGCGCCAGGCCCACCCTTGGCCAGCGCCTTGTCGAGCGAGAAGACCATCGACACCCCGACGATGAAGAGGAACAGCGGGAAGATCAGGTCATAAAAACGAAACCCCTCCCAGGTGACATGAGTGAGCTGCGTGGTGAGCAGGGAGGTGAAGTCGTTCGCCTTCATCTTCTCCAGGGCGCCGGCGATGCTCGTCGCACCAAGGATCCAGAACATGTCAAAGCCCCTCAGCGCGTCGAGAGAAGCCAGGCGAACGGGTTCTGCCACAGGGGCTTCGGAAACGGGATCGGCAGGTGTGTTCATGGGCGGGCAGTGAACATCCAGTACGGAGACCTCCGGCTGACTTGATCAAAACGCCTCGTGAAGGAAGGCCGGCGGCAAAAACCTGACGGCCCGCGTTGCTTGACGCTCAGTGGCACGGTCGGTAGAAGCAGTCACGCCTGACCTAACAACCTTATGAAAGCATCCGCCTGCCTGTCCGCCTTAGCCTTCTTCGGGATTGCCACCTGCATCGCCCCGGCGGCGGAGCCCGGAACCCTGATCCGTTCCGCCATCGGCGTGACCCGCAGCGGCACGACGATCCACTGCCAGCTTGACCAGGATGACCTGAATCCGGCCTTGAAGAATCCGCGAATCCTCGTCGTGGGCGGACTGGATGGACGCAAGGAATCGGTGGAGGCGGCGACACGTGCGGTGGAAAACTTCCACCAAGGATCCAAGCAGGAGGCAGCGGCGATCATCTCACTGGTGCCAAACGTCCGGCCCGGCCTTCAGGCAGGCGAAGAAGTGACTCCGATGCAGTTCCCGCCTGTCGGCAATGCCTACAACCAGCCTGAAAACGATGTGGCGCATTACCTCTGGCGCTGGATGGGCATGCAGGCCCCGGACAGGGTCATCCTGGTGGCCTCCGCAGGCGATGCCTCGGCGGCCTCCCTCGCCAGGGCGCTGGGTGAGACGCCTGCCTGTGAAATGGGCGTCATCCCCTGCACCGTGGTTGAACCCGCCCATGCGACCGAGGCACTGACGGCGGCAGCAGCCTCCAACAAGCCTTCAGCTGCCAGGCAGGAGCTTCAACGACGCGTCAACCGCAGCGCCGTCGAGGTGGCGGAGGAACTCGCCAAGGTCTACGGACAGAAGCTGGACCCCGTGGTTTACATCCCGGCGCTGGCGATCGTGGGCCGCATGCGGCTGGGTGAACTGAAGGGCGATGATTCAGCCCTGCACGATGCCGGACGCATCTGCTCCTCCTATCGCAGCGGCGAAAAGGAATCCATGCCCGCCAACGGCAACGGCAGCACGATCTCAGGGCATCTGGTCTTTTCCGAACTGGCCCGGCGCACGGGCGACTCCACCTGGACCGCGCTTGCCAGAAAGGCCGCCGATTATGGATTCGACAACCAGGGCCAGCCCAAGGATTCCATGCCCTTCCACAGTGAGATGAGCGACTCCGTCTTCATGGGCTGCGCCATCCTTGCCGAGACGGGAGCACTGACCGGGGACGGCAAATACTTCGGACAATGCCTCCGTCACCTGCGCTTCATGGAGAAGCTCTGCCTGCGTGCCGACGGCATCTACCGTCACTCACCGCTGGATGAATCTGCCTGGGGGCGCGGCAACGGTTTCCCTGCCCTGGGTCTGTCGCTTTCACTGAGCAGCCTGCCCAGGGGTTCCGCGGAGCATGCGGCCTTCCTGAAGGCGTATCAAAACCATCTTCAGGCGCTGCGGAAGCATCAGGACCCCACAGGCGCATGGCATCAGGTGATCGATCATGAGGAGAGCTATCGCGAGTTCACCAGCACCTGCATGATCACCTTCGCCATCGTGCGCGGCCTGCGCCAGGGCTGGCTTGAGCCTGAATCATGGCAGCCTGTTGTGGACAAGGCCTGGACGGCCATCAAGAGCCGCATCGGCCCCGAAGGCAGGCTGGTGGATGTCTGCACCGGCACAGGCAAGATGCACTCCCTGCGCGAGTACCTTGACCGCACCGCCATCCTCGGCCGCGACGAACGCGGCGGCGCGATGGGCCTGATGGTGGCGACGGAAATCGCCTTCTGGGAAAGGCAGAAGTCCGGAAAAAAAGCCCGCTGATGACTCACCAAGACCACCCTGGACGGTGCGCGCCCAGGGTGGCCTGAAGACAAGGGGCAATGAGCCCCGAGGTCAATTCTTCAGGTCGAAGCGGTCCACGTTCATGACCTTGGTCCAGGCGGCCGCAAAGTCGTTCACGAACTTGTCTGCATCGTCCTCGCTGGCGTAAACCTCGGCAATGGCGCGGGGAGTCGTCACCAGCGAAAGCCGTGCACACCAGCCCTTCAACGGCGGAAAGCCGCTCCGCAGCAGGGCATTCTTCAGGCCGAATGCGTGGCGGGAGGACGTCAGCCGGCGGGATTTCAAGCCGGTCTCCAGCAGCCTGCCAGCCTAACAATTTTGTTGTTCATCACAAAAAGGCTTGAAAAGGGTCATGGTGATCCTGGATCATGCGTCCGTGGGCGGAAGGGCTTGCCCCAGGCCTCCCCTCCGAGAGGATGACAAAAGTGCCGCAGCATTCTCCGTCATCTTGAAACAACCTCTCCAGCGCCCCCGCATCAACCTGAAGCTTGGCAGAAACCCATGACGCCCGCCACCATGCCCGGAATGCCATCACTTTTCATTCTTGCCATCTTGTTGGTTGGCTGCACCAGCCCACGAACCCCGGCTCCTCCAGCCTATCACGAGGACATTCGTCAGGATGGACTGGCTCGGGGCAAGGCCATGGGGCACAATCCTGTCATCGTTTACATGACTTCAATGAACACCATCGGGATCGCCGCCGGGTCAGAGTTCTCCGAAGGTCCGGACGGATGGGTGTGCAGGGACAATGACCTGCTTGTCAATGCCGGCGACAGCCCGGTGACGCTAACAGGCTTTACCATCGCCAGAGGCGAATCCGCCTTGGTCCGCGATGGAAAGATTGCCAGAACAAACAAGAGATTTGGCAAAATCCGCCCATGAAAGCCTCGACCATCCCCTTCCTTTGGCTCGGTTCTCTCGTCATGCTGCTCGTGAGTTCATGCAGTTCCATGCAGATCCCTGTCAGCAGGCACCAGATGCATGATGGACCCGCGCTTTCCGCAGCCAGATCCTCCCGGATCGTGCGCTCCTTCCTTGCAGCCGGAAATGTTGAAATTGTCGCCATCGACGGCAGGGCAGTTCCCCGGACTAAAAATCCTGGACACCTCTTTGACTCCGTCATCTGCGATGTCGCACCCGGCACGCATGACATTGAATGCAGGTTTCCAACGAACCACAGCCGGGTGACCCTCTGGAACACACAGCTGTTCAGCCAGGGAAGCAGAATCGTCACTCTTAACACCCTGCCTGGTGAGAACTACTTTGCTTGGGGCAACATCCATCAGACAGGCGTGCTGACGACTGAGTGGGAGCCTGAGTTTTACACGGTCAGCGCAGAGCAGGCAACGCGCAGGACTCAGTCAAAACTCCCAGCTGCAGGCGGGCCGACCTTTGTTTCCAATCTTCTTGGCCGCAACGTCTGGGGCACCAGCAGGCTTCCAGGCGAACTTGGGCTGAACCCATGAATGGGCTTGCGTCCGCCGTTTTGAGCGACTGCCCAAAAATCATGATTCAACGGTGTGGCAAGCCGCTAAGCTGAACTGGCAGACGCGCGGGCCTCATTTGCCACGCAGCCGGTTCCAAAGGCCGCGAACGCCGGACTTGGCGCCTTCCGACTTTGAATCACGTCCGGCCGCATCCTGCCCGCCGCGGCCGTCACGACCCTGCGGGTTTCTGGACCTCTCGCCGCCCGGGGATCGTTCGCGCCTCGCTCCATCCCGGCCCGGCCTCGATTCCTGGGCCCGTCCCTGACGCTGCTCTCCGCGATCCACCTCACGGCCGCCGGGTCTGCCGCCCTGGCCGTTCTGCTGACGCCTGCCGCCGTCGCGTTGCTGCTGCTGGCGCGGGTTGCGCCGCTCCCGTTCAGGACGTT
>CAZXPU010000042.1:0-11657 GCA_964642905.1 uncultured Prosthecobacter sp. | reverse complement strand
CCGTGACGGCAGGGGCGGAAGCCTTGTAATCGAAGTTCTCGGCACGCTTGCGCACCAGGCCGCGGCCGATGAAACGCTCGAGCTTGCGCAGGTCGTCCATCTCATCAGACGAGACAAAGCTGATCGCGTCCCCGATGGCCTGCGCACGCCCCGTGCGGCCAATGCGGTGGACATAGTCTTCGACGATATGAGGGAAATCGAAGTTCACGACATGCGAAATGCCGTCCACGTCGATGCCGCGCGCGGCGATGTCGGTGGCGACAAGCACCCGCACCTTGCAGGACTTGAAGTCCTCCAGGGCGCGCAGGCGCTGGTTCTGCGAACGGTTGGCATGCAGGGTCGCGCAGGTCACACCGTCCTTGCCAAGTCGGCGGGCGATCTTGTCCGCCCCATGCTTCGTGCGGCTGAAGACCAGCACCATCTGCATCTTCTCGTCCTGAAGCAGGTGTTCCAACAGACTCATCTTGAGATGCTTCGGCACTTCGTAAACCAGCTGGGTCACCGTCTCGGCGGGGTTCGAACGCCGGCCCACCTGCACAATCTTGGGCGCATGCTGGAACTCGTGCGTGATGCCCTCGATCTCCTTGGAAAGCGTGGCCGAAAAGAGCAGCGTCTGACGCTTCCTCGGAAGCTGGCCGATGATGCGCCGGATGTCGGGCAGGAAGCCCATGTCCAGCATGCGGTCCGCCTCGTCGAGCACCAGGTGCTCAAGCTGGGAGAAGTCCGCGCAGCGCTGGTTCATCAGGTCAAGCAGACGCCCGGGACAGGCGATGACGATGTCGCATCCGGAGCGCAGGGCGTCCTTCTGCGGCTTTTCACCGACCCCTCCGTAGACCTTGGCGATTTTCAGAGGCAGGTGCCGGGCATAGGCCAGGACGTTCTCCTCGATCTGCGCCACAAGCTCACGCGTGGGCGCGAGCACCAGCACACGGGTGCGGCGGCGCTGATCCGGATGGGGAGGCCGGGCGGCGAGCTTGGTGAGGATGGGCAGCGTGAAGGCCGCCGTCTTGCCCGTGCCCGTCTGGGCGATGCCAATGACGTCGCCACCGCCAAGCACGGCGGGGATGCCCGCCGCCTGGATCGGCGTGGGCTCGGAATAACCTGCCTCCTGGATGGCTTGAAGAATCTGTGGGTCGAGGCCGAGCGATGCAAAGGACATGGGCTTTCCATAACCACTTCCAGGGCAAGATGCGAGCGGTTTGGACGGAATGCGCCAAATGTACCCCGGATGTTACAGGCCCGGCAAACCTGCCAATTGATCCCGACACGCGCCGCGCTAACGGACATGGATGACTCTCGATCTTCCCAGGTGGTTCGACCTCCACACTCACTTTCGTCAGGGCCCCGCCGTTCCCTTCTACATCAAGGCGCACCTCGACATGGGCTGCGCGGGAGCCCTGGCCATGCCCAACACCCAGCCGCCCGTGTCGCGCGTGACCGGCGCCATGGAGGCCGGAGGCTGGTCGATTGAAGGCTATCTGCAGATGCTCCGCGAAGCCGGCGCGAACGCCTTTGAACATCTCATCGTGCCGCTTTACCTGACGCGCCAGACCACCGCCGCCATGATCCGCGAAGGCGTGACTTCGGGATTGTTGAAAGCCTGCAAGTATTATCCTCCGCATGGCACCACGAACGCCGAGCATGGCCTGCCCATGGATGACCTGATCGGCGGCGAGGTGCTGCAGGCGATGGAGGAGCACGGAGTGACCCTTTGCATCCACGGGGAGCAGCATGCCCTGAGCGGGCCGGACTACATCGACGCCCGGCAGAACGCCGAGACACGCTTCTATCAGGAGCGCATGCCGCGCCTGCTCGCCGCGCATCCGAAGCTGCGCATTGTCTGCGAACATATCACCACCCGGACGGCGGCCGAGTTTGTCGCAGCCGCCCCGGCCCATGTCGGGGCCACGATCACCCCCCAGCACCTGCTCTACACCCTTGGCCACCTGATCCAGGGCCTGAAGTATCATCTCTACTGCCTGCCCGTCGTGAAGTTTCAGGACGACCGCACGGCGCTGCGCGAGGCGGTTCTCCAGCCGGCGCAGGCGAAGTTTTTCGCCGGCACCGACAGCGCCCCGCACACCACCAAGGCCACGGACTGCGGCTGCGCGGCCGGCTGCTTCACCGGCGGCTGCGCCCCGCAGCTGTATGCGATGGCCTTTGAGGAGGCGGGCGTCGACCTCGGCTCTGCTGAAGGGCAGGCGCTGCTGGAACGCTTCCTCTGCCTCAACGGCCCCGCCTTTCATGGCTTCCCGCCTTCCCAGCAACGCTTCAGGATGCAGAAGGCGCCTTCACGGACCAGCGTGCTCGAAACACCCGCCGGCCCCGTCACCCCACTACCCTCCGGCCTGGGCCTGGAGCTGACCTGGCGGCTGGCGGACTAACCGACGTTGTGTCAACGGCTGATCTCAGGGCTTCAGCTTCTCGACGATGAAGCCGAAGAGGTCGGGCCAGCGCATGCGGGCGTAGTCGTTGTTGTAGTTGATCTCGTGCTCGATCTTCTCGGCGCGCAGCTTCTCCGCGATGCCTGCGCCGTAGTTCGCGCTGTGGGGAGGGTCCTTGTAGGGCCGGCCGAGGGCCGGAGGGTTGTCATAAAACAGCAGCACCGGCGGATCGTCGGTGCTGGCCAGGGCATGGGGCGAGTGGCGGTTGATCCACGGCAGCAGCTCTTCGCGCCTGGCGACAAACTCCGCCATGCCCGGCAGCCCGAAGGCGTGGTTGCCATACTCATTGTTGGGAATCCACGCCTGCATCTGCATGGGGTCGATCGTGGTCTGCGGCACGAATGCCATGACACCGGAGAGGCGGGTGGACTCGCGCTTCACGGGGTCGGCGTCGCCCGGCGCGGCCATGTCAGGGTGAAAGGCCAGCCAGAGGGCGAGGAACCCGCCCGCCGAACCGCCGCAGCCGACGATGCGGCGAGGATCGATGCGCCATTCCGCCGCCTTGGAACGGGTGAACTGCAGGGCGCGCGCGGTGTCGTCAAAGCAGACCTGCACCGGGGGTGAAACTCCGGCGGCGTCCGTGATCAGGCGGTAGTTGATGGACACCACCGCAATGCCTTTTTCGAGGCACTTGTCGAGAAAGTCAGGACCGGACTTGTCGCCCGTCATCCAGCCTCCCCCGTGGATGAAAAAAAGCACCGGCGCCGGTCCGCCGGTCCGTGCCGGCTGATAGACATCCAGCACCTGGCGGGGGTGGGCGCCGTAGGGCACGTTGGCCAGGGTGGGCTGAACCGCCTGGCCGGAAGCCGTGAGCAGCAGGAGAGGGAGGACGAGGCGCAGGGGCGGCATTGAACCGGTTTCTTGAAGCATTCCCGGTTCGGCGGCAAGCTTGACCCAACAAGCTTTCAGACGAAAAACAGCCGCTGCCGGGAGGAATTCCGGAACCCTGGATCCTCCTTGAAGTTGAACCTGATTCCTGGGAACATGTCCAAATCCCCCCGACCGCCTCATGTTGAACCGCCTGAACCAGGCCCTGCTTGCGCCCATCCTCCTGGCAGGGGGCATGGCTCTGCTCCTGAGGGATGCCGGCGTGGAGACCGGCCCCGTGAAGAAGCCCGCCGGGCCAGAGGTCCGGCTGAAGGTGGGCTCCGGCGTGAAGGCGAGGCTTGAGACACCCGCCGCCGACCCTGACCAAAAGCATGTTCTTGAGGACATGCTCGCAGGCAGGCCGTTTGTCCTGCTCGCAGACGGCCGCGCCGAACGTTTTGTGCTGTCGCTGGAGGAGCTGCATGTCGAAAAAGGCCCCCAGGAGCAGCGCGCGCGTCGCTTTCCCAGGGTCGCCGACGCCTCGCGGCTGCTTGCGGAGGCCGGGCGCCAGGGAGGCGGCAAGGCGGAGCTGGTACTGTATCCCCTGGGACGTGAAGGCGAGGCTTCCGCCAGGCTGGTCATGAAAAACCGCCTCGACCTTCAGTTCACGGATGAAACCAGGGCCGCGCAGCTTCTGAAGGCGCAGGGCCTGCGCGTCGTGGCCAGGCCGGAATATGCACCGGGCCACTGGATCGTCGAACCGATGAAGGGCGGCGCGGAGGCCACTCTGCGGGCCTTGTCGGCCCTGACAGGGCAGGACAGTGTCCTGCGCATCATGCCTCTGCTGGCACGGCACCGGCAGAAGATGCTGCTGCCCAACGACACCTTTTTCTCCCAGCAGTGGAGCCTCAGAAACATGGGTCAGGGAAACGGGCTTCAGGGAATCGACGCCAATGTCACCCCGGCCTGGGACATCCACAGGGGCGCGGGCCAGAGGATCGGCATTGTCGATGACGGGCTGGACACGTTGCACCCCGATCTTGTGCCCAGCATCGACAGCTCGCTTGGATTTGACTGGAACGACCTGAGCAAGGATGGCGATCCAAGCGCCCGGCCGAACACGGACAAGGCCGTCGAGGACTCCCATGGCACGGCGGTCGCGGGGATTGCGGCGGCCCGGGGCGGCAACGGCATCGGGGTCAGCGGCGTGGCGCCGGAGGCCCTGCTCGTCGGCCTGCGTCTGATTTCCGACCAGGACAGCGACGGCATCACCGACCAGGATGAGGCGGAGGCGATGTCTCACCGCAAGGACATCATCCAGATCAAGAACAACAGCTGGGGATCAGGCGCCAAGGCAAACGCGCTCATCGGGCCGGGCCCGCTGATGCGCGCCGCGCTGAAAGATGCTGCGGAGACAGGCCGCTTTGGCCGGGGCACGCTCTTTGTCTGGGCGGCGGGCAACGGCACGCTGGCGGGCGAGCAGGGCCAGAAAGATGGTTATACCAACTCCATCTACAGCACCACGGTGGGGGCCATGGGCAACGGCGGCTACGTGGCGGACTACAGCGAAGGAGGATCGCACCTCGTTGTTGTGGCGCCAAGCAGCGGTGGCAACCGCGGCATCTTCACCACCGACCTGAGGGGCAACAACGGCCTCAACAGGCCTGGCAGCACAGGCGAGCCGACCGACCGCAACTACACGAACAGCTTCGGCGGCACCTCAGGGGCCACTCCTGTGGTTTCGGGGGTGATGGCACTGATGCTGAACGCCAACCCGCTGCTGAACTGGCGGGATGTGAAGGAGATTCTGCTGCGCTCCTCCAGGCATGTCTTCCCAACCACCGCAGGATGGGTGACCCGCCATGGCGGCGACCCCAGCCTGGCTCCGATCAAGCATCATGAAAGCTTTGGTGGCGGCCTGGTCGATGCTGCGGCCGCGGTGTCCATGGCCTCCACCTGGACTCCGCTTGGGCCGATGCTGGAAGAGACGCGCAGCGTCACCACGGCCCAGGCGATTCCCGACAACGACGAGACCGGCATCAACATCAGCTTTGACCTCGGCGGCATCGCCCCGATGCGGGTGGAGCATGCCACGATCAAGCTGAAGGCCTCCCACACCTTCCGGGGCGACCTGGACATCCGGCTCATTTCACCCGGCGGCGTGATCAGCAGCCTCGCGGTCAAGACAGTCAGTGACGCCAGCATTGAAGGTTACAACGACTGGCTGTTCAGCAGCGTGCGCCACTGGGGCGAGTCTGCAACGGGCGTCTGGACCCTGAACATCCGTGACCGGGCCCAAAGGGATGTCGGCACCTTTCAATCCGCCGAGCTCAAGCTGTATGGAACCGACGCAGCCCTGCCGGTTCTGACCTCAAGCACCAGCGGGCCGTTTTTCCTCCGCGTCGGCGATCCGCTCGCCCTGGAGGGTTCGGGAACCGGCGGCGGCAAGGTGGCCTTCATCTGGAACCGTGATGATGAACGACTGCCCGGCAGCAGCATGACGCTGAACCTTCCGGCCGTGCAGGTTTCCGATGGCGGCGAATATCACCTGGACGTGGTCAACGCAGCCGGTGTGGACTCCTCCGAGCCCATCCAGGTGGGTGTGGTCGGCTCGCTGCCCGCCACCCTGGTGGTGAATCGCGCGCTGACGGCCGATGTAGTGCTGCAGGCTCCCGCCAAGGGGCCGGGCCTCTCCTATCAGTGGAAGCGCAACGGCGAGAGTCTCAGCAATGGCGGAAGGATCACCGGGGCCGACGGCGCCACGCTGCGAATCACCGAGGCATCACCTGCCGACAACGGCGGCTACTCCTGCGTCGTCAGCATGACGGGGTTTGCCGAACCCATCGAAAGCTCCTCCGTGACAGTCACCGTGATCATACCTCCTGTGATGAACCCGCCGGGCTTTGACAACGGTGTCCAGGGCGGCCCGGTGAACGCCTTTTTCAGCGCGCAGAACTCGGCCACCAGCTTCAAGCTGCGCGGCAAGCTGCCCGCCGGCGTGAAACTGGATGCCGTCACCGGTCAGCTCAGCGGACGCCCGACCAAGCCTGGCACCTACAGTTTTTTCATGAGCGCCGCCAACGCCGCCGGAACCAGCCCCGAGATCGAGGTCATCTGGCAGATTGAGGCATTCCCCAAGGAGGCCGTCGGAGTTTGGTTAGGCCGGGTGGAGCACGGTCTTGAACTGAATGATGAACTGGGCGGCAGCCTGAAGATCACGGTCAGCTCCACCGGTTCTTATTCAGGCAGGCTGACGCTGGGCACCCGAAGCTTCACCTGGACCGGGCTGATTGACGCCCTCCCGCGAGGGCAGTCACCGACAACCCCGTTTTCCATCGCGCAGGGCAAGGTTCCTGCGGCGATCACCGGCAGCTTCAGCCTGGATCTCAGCAACGGCCTGCTCAGCGGCAGTTGTCAGCCCCCCCTTGCGGGCTCCAGCCGCAGCCTGACGGGAAGCAAGTCCCCATGGAGCAGCACCCTGAAACCGGTGACTGCCAGCGCAGTCTTCAACACCGCCGTCTTTATCCCGGCGGGAGCCTTGGAGGAGGGCGACCCGGATTATCCGCAGGGCAGTGGCTGGGCGGTGCTCACCCTGGCCCCGAGCGGCAGTGTCTCCTGGACCGGCAAGCTGGCGGAAGGCACCTCAATCACCGGCAGCATTCCCATGGGGCCCGGGGGGCAGGTTTCCATTCATCAGCTTCTTCATGCAGGCACAGGCAGCCTCCAGGGACTGGTCACACTGAATGCGAACACCGGTCTTGCCGACGGGTCGCTGAAGTGGATCAAGAAACCCGTGTCAGCCAACGGCGTCCGGTCCTACAAGGATGGCATCCCGCTCCACAGCCTGAACGCCCGGGGAGCGCTTTACACACGGCCAGCCAAGGATGCCATGCTGCTCGGCCTGCAGCCACCTGTCTCGTCCCTGGATCAAAACGCCAGAATGCTTTTCACCGGAGCCTCCCTCACCGGCTCAACCTTTGAACAAGACTTCCAGGTCACCCCTTCCGGAACGGCCAGGATCCCCACGGGCACAACCCTGAACCCGCAGGCTCTTACCTTGTCCCTGACCGCCTCCAACGGGCGTCTCAGCGGCTCCTTCAGCTTCAATGATGACAACCCCTTTTCCCTGACCACACCGCCCGCTAAAATCCGGCGGACGGCCGTCTTCAGCGGGCTGGTCATCACCCGTTCGGGATTGAACCAGGGCATCGGCTTCTTCACCCAGCCCGCGATGCCTGAAAATGCCGAGGAAAAAAGCAGCGCCACGCCGGTGCTCTCCGGCAGGGCGGAACTGCTGCCGCCCTGACACGCCTCACGCCCCCTGGATCACCAGGCCTCGGAAGGCGCTGCTGCTCATCATGGGCTGAAGCAGGTTCAACGCCGCTCGCAGCCTGGCCGGCGGGGTGACCTGCGGATTGTTGACCACCAGCACGTCCGTGGCCAGCGGGGCCAGCGGCGCGACATCGGCGAAGTTCTTCAGGATCGGACCGGCGTCGAGAATGATCCAGTCCACGTGATGACGGGCCCGGTCAATCCAGGCCCGGTAGCCGTCGAGCAGCTCATTGGTGGCATAGGCCGGCAGGTCATAGGCGGGCAGAAGGAAAAGGTGCGTGTTGCCGTAACGCAGCGACTCCAGGTCATGCGCCCAGGAGCTGTGATGGTTGGCATGGGGGAACCATTGATGAAGAGCGGGTGAAACGGCGTTGCACTCCATCATGAACACGCTGCGTCCCTGATGACAGAAGGCGGCGGCCAGGGCGGAGGCGGCGGCGGTCTTGCCCTCCCCGCTTTCACTGCTGGTGATGAGGATGATTCCGCCAAGGCCGCTGCGCTTCAGAGCCTGCATCTCCAGCGTGGAGGTGATCTGCTGCAAAGCCCCCGAGGCGCCATGAGGCTCAGGTTTGAGCAGCTGCCCGAGAACGGCCTCAGGGTTTGCCTGGCGGATGAGCGGAAAACGCGCCAGCACAGGAGTGCTGCCGTGACCAGGAATCACCAGGGGCGCCGACGGCGGGGGCATGTGCTCCGGAGACGGCGGCATCATCAGCCGCGTGGAAGGAGGACGGTGGACATGGGGCGCCACAGGCTGCCCCACGGGAACATGCGGAACATCACGCACGGAGGGAATGTGGACCGAGGGAGATCCGCCCTGGCGGATGCTTTTCAGCACATGATCATCAACCAGCCCCCAGCCCACCGGCAGGCCGATCAGGATGACCCCCAGCAGGACGGCGCTGGCCAGCGCGGCGACCGGCTTGTTAGGCTTCACGGGATTGTCAGGCGGGCTCGCGGTGTCCGCCAGACTGAGGGCGCCGGACTCCGTGAACTCCCCTGTCACCTCGGCCTTGTTCAGGCTGGAGACAATGGTCTGATACATCTGCCGGTCCGCGTTCACCTGGTCCAGCAGCAGGTTGTACTCGACGTTCTTGCTGCTCTGGTCCACGGCCATGCCACGGGCGGAGGCGAGCTGCTTTTCGTAATCGCGAATCTGGCTTTCCAAGTTGCTCACCTCCGTCTCCGCCATGGTGACAACGGCATCCATCGCCCGCGTCAGCGAGGCTTTCAGCGAGTCGATCTCCCCGGAAAGCGCGATCATCTGCGGATGCCTGCGGCCGCACAGCGGCTCAAGCGTACGACGCTGGGCCAGCTTGGCGTCGAGCTCCTTGCGATGGAAGGCGACATCAGGGTTTTCACCCACCACTCGCACCTCCATCAGATCACGGCCGGCCTGCTGGGTGATGCGGATCGTCTGCAGATCGTTGCGCGCCTTGATGAGCCTCTGCTGGGCCTCGGTGATCGCCGTGTTGAACTGCAGCATGCGGGCGCTGTCCACGTTCTGCGCCTCCCCGGCGCCCACAAAGTTCTGCGCCCGCCGGTACTCGGACAGCTTGCGCTCGCTCTCCTCCAGTCGTGTGCGCAGGGACTCGGCCTTCTTCTGAAGATAATCACGCTCACCCTGGCCCAGGCCCGACTCCTGGACGCCGAAGAAACGGATGTACTCGCGCGCATAGCTGTTGGCCAGCAGGGCGGCCATCTCAGGGTCTCCGTCCCGGGCGAGGATCCTCACGATGTGAGACTCCTTCAAAGGCTCCACGGTGACCGCTGCCAGAGCCTGGTCGATAAAGAAATCCCTCTCCGGAGGTGGCGGCCCGGGCGGCCCCTGAAGCCCGAGCTTCCTCAGGATCATGGTCTTGCGCCCAGGATTGGCGAGCAGGCCGGCGACCCAGGCCCTGCGTTTCTCAGGATCAAAATGTTCAAACAGGAACTCGCCAAAACGGCGGGACTTCAGCTCGGTCAGGTGGTTGTTGACGAGCTGGGGCGCACTGAGCTCCGTGATTCCCTGACGGCCCATCTCCGGCAGCTTGAGCACGTTGCCCTCACCTATGCGCAGGCGCAGCTTGGCCTCGGCCTCATAGACCTTGGGCCCCATGCCCAGGAAAAAAAAGGCGGCCGCGGCCACGGGCAGACCGACCAGCAGCCCCATCCAACCAAAACGGCGAAGGTAGCCCAGCAGGTCCCCAAGGCTGATGACCGGTTCTCCAAACTGCGGAGGCGGCGTCGTCAGGTAGGGGCTTGAGTCCACCTGGGAAAGCGACAGCGACGCCGTGGGCGCATGCGGCACCAGGGCACGACCCGTCTGCGTCCCCGGCAGAACCGGGTGCGTGGCGCGGGGATCGAGCGCAAGGTGGTAAGCCATGATTAGGACGAGTCAGGCTCAACTATCATGCACCTGCCATGCCAGGGCAAGGTTGAGCGAGGGTTGTTGGACCGGCGGCGGGGGAGGAAAGGTTCATTGCATCCAGAATGATGCGGTTCACAAGACGTACATCGAAGACCTCCTCGGCAAGCCTGCGGCTGGCCAGTCCCATGGTGATCACCGGGTCCGGGTTTTCGACGAAGAAACGCATCGCATCCACCACCGCGTCGACATCCCGGGGCGGGCAGAGAAATCCGTTCGAGCCGCGCTTCAGCGCACCGGCCTCCACGTGAGGCGCCGGCACGCATTCACGCGCGCCGACGGAGTCCGTGGTGATGATGGCACGCCCGGTGGACAGAGCCTCCAGCGTGGCGTGCGGCACGCCCTCTCGATACCAGGTCGGCAGGCAGAAGACATGCATCGTCTTCAGCAGGCCCGCCACGTCACGCACCATGCCGTGATGGACAAGCGTGCCCTCCTTCACCCAGGCATCAACCTCGGCCTCCTCGACACGGTTCGGGTTCGGATCAAACGGACCGACGAGATGAAACTCCGCCTGCGGCCAGCGAGCCTTGATGCGTCGGGCGGCCTCGGCAAAAACGCGCACGCCCTTGCTGATGAGCAGCCGACTGACCAGCACAAAGCGCACACGCCCGGCGGCCAGGCCCTGCGCGCCCTCCTGCGGCATGTGCGGATATTCCTCCAGATTCACGCCGCTGCCTGCGGTGACGTGAACCGGCACGCCCTCAGGCAGCATGCGCATCTCCGTGAACAGCCGCAGATCATCGCGGTTCTGCATGAAGATCACGTCCGCCCTGCGCAGGGCGAAGCGGTGAAGAAGCCTGGAGATCCACTGCACCGCGGCCTGCTTCAGCGTCTCCGGTTTCACAAAGGTGAAGCCCAGCCCCGGCAGCAGCGCATAAACCCTCGGCACTCCCGCAAGCCTAGCGACCACGCAGCCATAAACCACCGACTTGATGGTGTAGGCGAAGAGGGCGTCAGGGCTCTCACGCCGGAACAGGCGGAACATGTCCATCCAGGTGACCCAGTCCTTGAGAAGGTTCACGCGGCTGCGCACCATCCGGACGGGCACGTGCCGGCCGCCCAGTCCGCGAACAAACTTTTGCACATGCTCGTAGTCCTCCGCGGCCGAGGTCACCACCTCGCAGCCATGCGCGGCCAGGTCGCGGATCAGGTCACCCCGGTGATAGATCAGCGTGTTGGCGTCGGCGGTCAGGACCAGGACTTTCATTCTTCGTTTTCCTCTGTTTTCGCGGCGGCTGCCGCGGCGGGTTCGGGTTCGGTTCGGGCAAACCGGCGCTTCAGAGCGCGCAGGCCCAGGAACAGAAGGGATCTCGGATGCAGTCGGTGGAAGCACTCGAGGTCGGAAACCTCGCGGACTCGCGAGCTCCATTCACGCTTGTAGCGGTACTCGCCGGGCAGGAAGTCGGCCATCCTGAGACCGCGCCGGATCGCCTCGTCCACGCCGTGCGGCCCGGCCGCGTCCGTGCGCGAGACGATGCCGAAATCCTGGTCGCGCCGGGCGTCCACCGCGGCTTTCACCTTCTCCACCATTTCTTCCGCGGGAATGCAGGATTTGCCCGCCATGTGCCCGCAGCGCTTGGGCGAGACCTGGTCCTCGAACATCAGTGCCGCCATGCCGGCCTTCTCGAACGCGCGCACGGTGAAATGCACGTTCATCGCGTTGCCGT
>CAZXPU010000041.1:0-41645 GCA_964642905.1 uncultured Prosthecobacter sp. | reverse complement strand
TGAGTTTTCTTTGACAGTGAGGATGTTGGCTTAGAAGCAGCCACCATTTAAACAGTGCGTAATAGCTGACTCATCGAGAGATCTCGCGCCGAAAATGATTGGCGATAAGCGTTATACCGAAGCTCTGGACTGCACGAGTCAAGGCTCGTGCTTTGGTAGGGGAGCGTTCTGTGAGCGTCGAAGCTTGAAGGCGACTGACAGTGGAGTTCACAGAAGTGAGGATGCAGACATAAGTAACGTTAAGACGGGTGAAATCCCCGTCCGCCGTAAACCCAAGGTTTCCTGGGCAACGACCTTCGTCCCAGGGTTAGTCGGGAGCTAAGTCCAGGCCATTTGGCGTAGGCGATGCACAGCAGGTTAATATTCCTGCACCGGCTTTGGTCAAAGTACAGGTTCCCGGAAATTGAGAGAACATGCCGATTGAAAGTGGCAGAAGGGTGCGGAGCAATCCAATCCCGGTTTCTTGATCCGACCGGCTAGAAAAGCCTGTGCCCCTTTCCAAGGCCGCCCGTACCGCAAACCGACACAGGTGGGTGGGTAGAATATACCAAGGCGTAAGAGTGAAACCTCGTTAAGGAACTCTGCAATCTAGTCCCGTAACTTCGGAAGAAGGGATGCCCTCCTCGGAGGGTCGCAGTGAAAGGGAGCAACCGACTGTTTATCAAAAACACAGCATTGTGCCAAGACGAAAGTCCAAGTATACGATGTGACACGTGACCAATGCGGAAAGATTAAGGCAAGGGGTTAGCCGCAAGGCGAAGCTCTGAACCTAAGTCCCCGTGAATGTCGGCCGTAACTATAACGGTCCTAAGGTAGCGAAATTCCTTGTCGGGTAAGTTCCGACCTGCACGAATCGTGTAACGAGTGAACGACTGTCTCGGAGAGGATCTCGGCGAAACTGTAATTGCGGTGAAGATGCCGCATGCCCGCAGTAGGACGGAAAGACCCTATGCACCTTTACTGTAAGCTGGTATTGTGTTCTGGTTAATGATGCGTAGCGTAGGTGGGAGACTTTGAAGCGAGGGCTTTGGTTCTCGCTGAGTCGCAATGTGAAACACCACTCTTCGTTAACTAGGATTCTAACCCCGATTCCTGTCATCCAGGCGGGGGACAGTGCTTGCGGGTCAGTTTGGCTGGGGCGGCTTCCTCCCAAATGGTAACGGAGGAGCGCGAAGCTGGGTTCAGCATGGTTGGCAACCATGCGTCGAGGGTATGGCTAGAAACCCGGTTAACTGTGAGACCAACAAGTCGAGCAGATGCGAAAGCAGGCCCAAATGATCCGATGGTTTAATGTGGAATTGCCATCGCTCAACGGACAAAAGGTACGCTAGGGATAACAGGCTGATCGGTTCCAAGAGTTCACATCGACGAACCGGTTTGGCACCTCGATGTCGGCTCATCGCATCCTGGGGCTGGAGAAGGTCCCAAGGGTCCGGCTGTTCGCCGGTTAAAGCGGTACGCGAGCTGGGTTCAGAACGTCGCGAGACAGTTCGGTCCTCTATCCTCTGTGGGCGCAGGAAAGTTGAGGGGTTCAATTCCTAGTACGAGAGGACCGGAATTGACGCATCTCTGGTGTTCCAGTTGTATTGTCAAATGCATCGCTGGGCAGCTATGTGCGGAAGAGATAAGCGCTGAAAGCATCTAAGCGCCAAGCTCATCCCAAGATAAACTTTCCCTGAAGGATCGTGGAAGACTACCACGTTGATAGGCCTCCGGTGTAAGCGTAGTAATGCGTTCAGCTGAGTGGTACTAATCATCCGTTTGTCTTGCATTGACCCATTTCAATACAAGCATGTTAGTGTAGCTCATGTAAAATTGTTCCCTCTGTATGCAGTTGTCAGAGAACCTCTGGTTCAGACGAGCCCCCAGACATCCTGGGCGGTATCCCCGCCCAGTCGTCTGGTGGCCATGGCACAGTGGCACCACCCGTTCCCATTCCGAACACGGAAGTGAAACGCTGTTGCGCCGATGATAGTATGGCGACAGGCCATGCGAAAGTAGGACGCTGCCAGATTATAAACCCCTCTCCGCAAGGAGCGGGGTTTTTTCTCCCCCTCATTCAATATCGACTTTACAGATAGAGAATAAGGACAAATCTCCAAGACTTCATGAACCCTCAAGAAATCGAGCGTATCAACCTACAACTCCAGGGAGCCAGTCCGCAGGACATCCTTTCCTGGGCGGTCCAACAGGGCAAAGCTGTGGTGACCACGAATTTCCGCCCTTATGAGGCGGTGATTTTGCATATGGCGACTGAAGTGCTGCCGGCCATTCCTGTATTGTGGATTGATCATGGCGCCAATTTTCCGGAAACCTACAGGTTTGCCGAGGCGGCTCGCCAGCGCCTTCAGCTCAACTTGAAGCCCTATCTGCCGCTAATGACGAGCGCTCACTGGCTAGCTTTGAACGGTGGCCAGCTTCCCATGCCCGATGAGGTGGAAAGAGTTGAATCGTTCAGCCGGATCATGAAGCTGGAGCCATTTGAGCGCGGAATGCGTGAACTTGCGCCGCAAGTCTGGATCACCGCGCTGCGCAGGGAGCAAAACCCCCAGCGTGCGTCTTCACTTTCTGCGGTCATGTGGGACTCCAAGTTCAACTGCCTGAAGGTGAATCCGATCCTCGAATGGGGAGAGGCGGAGTTGAAGGCTTATCTGTCCCGGCATGCTCTGCCGAACGAAATGACTTACTACGATCCCGCCAAAGGGGATGAAAAACATGAGTGTGGCCTGCATGCTAAGCTTGTCACTGACACGAAATAAGCGACCTGATCAGCCCTTCCGAATGTCCTCCATCACGCATCTTCAATTTCTCGAAAGCGAGGCGATCTTCGTTCTGCGCGAAACCGCCGCCCAGTTTCAAAACCCCGCGCTGCTTTTTTCGGGCGGCAAGGACTCGATCGTCATGGCCTGGCTTGCTCGCAAGGCCTTTTACCCGGCGAGAATGCCCTTCAAACTTTTGCACGTGGACACAGGTCACAACTTCCCGGAAGCGATGACCTACCGCGACTGGTTTGTGAACGAGATCGGCGCCCAGCTGGTGGTCGGCAGCGTGCAGAAGAGCATCGATGAGGGGCGGGTTCAGGAGGAAAAAGGACCTTATGCCAGCCGCAACAAGCTGCAGACGGTCACTCTGCTGGACAGCATTGAGGAGCACAAGTTCGACGCCTGCCTTGGAGGGGGGCGCCGTGATGAGGAAAAGGCGCGCGCCAAGGAACGCTTCTTCAGCCATCGCGACGAGTTTGGGCAGTGGGATCCCAAGAACCAGCGCCCTGAACTCTGGAACATTTTCAATGGTCGCAAGCACTTCGGCGAGCATTTCAGGGTGTTTCCGCTGAGCAACTGGACCGAGATGGATGTGTGGCAGTACATCCGTCAGGAAAACATCCCGCTTCCCAGCTTGTACTTTGCGCACAAACGGCGCGTCTTTGAGCGTCAGGGACAGCTGCTGGATGCCGAAACGGGATTCATTCCCATCCTCGAGGAGGAAAAGGACATGGTTGAAGAGCGTCTGATCCGTTTCCGCACGGTGGGTGACGCCACCTGCACGGGTGCGGTGGAAAGCTCCGCCAGCACCTTGGATGAGATTGTGGCGGAAGTCGCGGCCGCACGCCAGACCGAGCGTGGCACACGTGCCGATGACAAGCGTTCCGAAACGGCCATGGAAGACCGGAAGAAGGAAGGTTACTTCTGATCAATGCTGCAGACCCATCGAACACCGCACCATTACCCACCCTTATCATGGACGTTCTCGTCAACCCCACTGAATCCAGCCTCCTACGCTTCACGACCGCCGGAAGCGTTGATGACGGCAAAAGCACTCTGATTGGCCGGCTGCTGTACGACTCAAAGTCGATTTTTGAGGATCAGCTCCTTGCCGTCGAGGAATCCTCCAAGCGTCGCGGCGACGCCCACGTCAACCTGGCGCTGCTCACCGACGGGCTTCGTGCCGAGCGTGAGCAGGGCATCACGATCGACGTGGCCTATCGCTATTTTGCGACCCCGAGGCGCAAGTTCATCATTGCCGACACTCCCGGGCATATTCAATACACCCGGAACATGGTCACCGGGGCGTCCACGGCAGATCTGGCGATCATCCTGGTGGATGCTCGTCTTGGCGTGATTGAGCAGACGATGCGTCACACCTATCTGGCCAGCCTTCTGAGGATCAACCAGGTCGTGCTGGCGGTGAACAAGATGGACCTCGTCGATTTCGATGAGGACACCTATCATAAGATTGTGGCCGAATACATGGAGTTTGCCGGCGGCCTGGAATACACGCCGAACATCAGGCCGATTCCGATGAGCGCCCTGAACGGAGACAACGTGGTGGAGCGCTCCTCCCAGACGGATTGGTATGAGGGCCCGAGCCTTCTTGAGCATCTGGAAACGGTGCAGGTGCAGGCGGAGACGGCGCAGGACAAGGCGCGTTTTCCGGTGCAGTGGGTCATTCGTCCGATCTCCGATGCCGATGACGCCAAGCTGGGAAATCTTCATGACTACCGCGGTTTTGCCGGCCGCATGGCCAGCGGCACGTTCCGTGTGGGGGATGCTGTGTCCGTGCTGCCCTCGGGCATGAGGACCCGCATCACGGGCATTCACACTTTTGCCGGCGAGCAGGCTGAGGCGATTCCGCAGCTGAGCTACAGCATCACCGTTGCCGACGAGATCGACACCAGCCGTGGCGGCATGATTGTGAAGGCGAACGAGCCTGTGCACACCGAACAGGAGTTTGATGCGATGATCTGCTGGTTTGCGGACAAGAAGACACTTCGTCCCCGCGGGCGTTTTTACCTGCGTCACACGACCAATGAAGTGCGCGCCGTGGTCACGGACGTTCTTTACAAGGTGAACATCAGCACCCTGGAGAAAAGCCAGGACAGCCAGGAGTTTGCCCTGAATGACATCGGCTGCGTCCGGCTTCGTGCCTCGGCTCCGATCTTCTTTGACGCCTATTCGGAAAATCGGACGACGGGCAGCTTCGTTCTGGTCGATGAACAAACCAACAACACCGTGGCTGCCGGGATGATCCTGAAGCCGGTTTCCGGCGTTTTTGACGAAGGGTCAGAAATCTCGATCTGATGCGCCGACCTCGGCCTTGATTTTCAGAACCCGACCGGGGAATCTTTCCGTTCACTCGGGCGGCTCCCCGGTCAGGTGGCTCAGGAGAAGGATTTTCTCAGGTGGCTGGGCAGGATGCCCAGGGCTTCGCGATATTTTGCGACCGTTCGTCTGGCCACCTTGATGCCCTGCTGGTCGAGAATCTTGGCCAGCTTGTCATCGCTGAGAGGCTTGGACTTGGGTTCGCCCTTGATGAGGTCGGCGATGGCGTTTTTGACGCTGGTGTTGCTCAGGTCCTCGCCGGATTCCGTCCTGACCCCGTGGCTGAAGAAAAACTTCAGTTCAAAAACTCCATGGGGCGTGGCCATGTATTTGCCGGCGATGGCACGGCTGACCGTGGTCTCATGCACGCCGACCTCGTCGGCCACCTGGGCCATGTTGAGGGGGCGCAGAAAGCCGGTGCCCTTTTCCAGAAACTCCTTCTGATGAGCGAGGATCTGGACGGCGATCTTGTAGATGGTCTGCTGTCGCTGCTGGATGCTGCGGATCAGGAACTTGCCGCTTCGGAGCTTTTCCCGGATGTAATTGCGAACTTCGGCGCTGCTGCCGGGCTGGCTGAGCATGTCCTTGTAGGCATTGCTGAGGCGGAGGTGCGGCAGGTCGTCATTGTTCATCACCGGCACCCATTCGCGAGCCTGGTGTTCGACGATGATGTCGGGTGTGACGTAGTTGTTGCTGCTCGCGGAAAATCTCGAGGCTGGGCGGGGATCCAGGGTGCTGATGAAATCCGCAGCCCGCGAGATCTGCTCGACGGGAACGCCCATTTTACGGGCGAGGATGGGGTAGCGTTTGTTGGCCAGGTCATCGAGGTGCATGTCCACCAGTCGGTACGCCAGGCTCTGCCTCTTGCCGAGACGCTCCAGCTGGATGAGCAGGCATTCGCGAAGGTCGTCGGCTCCGACTCCGACGGGATCGAAGCTGATCAGCAGGTCCTTGGCCTCGCGCAGTACATCAACCGGGATGGCGTGCTGAAGGCTGAGTTCATCGACGGGGGTGTTGAGGAACCCGCGGTCATCCAGGTTGCCGATGAGAAACTCAACGTGTTTCGCCACGGCTGAAGTCACCTCCGCCGTGTGGAGCTGGGACAGCAGATGTTCCTGAAGGGTGGTGGGGGCCACGATGCTGTCCATGAGGAACTGCCAGCGCTCCTGGTCCTCCGAAGTCCGGCTTGCGGACTGGGCACGGCTTTGCGCCCAGTATTCACGCCATTCTTCATCCATCTGGGACAGGATTTCGAGTTCGTCCCTCTCCTCGCGGTTGTCCGGGTCGTCAGGCACGGCGTCCTCGAGTGAAACTTCAGGGCTTTCGAGTTCGAGCACGGGATTGATCTCGACTTCCTGCTGGATGATTTGGCGCAGTTCCAGCGTGGGGGCCTGGAGAATCTGCAGGCTCTGCTGCATCTGCGGACCGATGGCCAGCTTCTGCGTCTGAGTCTGATAAAGTCCTTGGTCGGCCATGGTTGGGAGTGCCCCAGTGGAGCGGACACACCCTGTTTCACTGAGGCGGAAGGATGGCAAGCAAAGATCAGGCCATCATTACGGATAATTTTTTACTTCTTGGCCCAGCGCCTTGGATCTGAGGTGAATCGGCTCAGATGGCGGGGTGGATTACCGTGGAATCTCGGTTTTAACCGAGGTTGTTCGACCCTGGATGACAAAGCCGTGGACATGGGGGGCTGTCCTGCCAAGGCTGAGTGAATGCCGATGTTTCACCGACAATTCATGTCGTATGTTCTGCCTTTGCTTAGCGGGGGGATGTTGGTGCTTGGCTTTCCCCGTTGGAATCAGGAATGGGTGATCTGGCTCTGGCTGCTGCCCTTGCTGACGTTGTTGTGGGACGGGAAAAGGCAGGTTTCCGGCTTCACGTCGGGGTATCTGGCCGGTCTGGCTTTTTTTCTGCCCAACCTTGCCTGGGTTCGGCACTCGTCACGGGTGATGGCGGGAGCGGTAGATCATTCATGGGTTGGCCTCGGTCCTGAGCTCATGGGGGCTGGCGCGGTCCTTGGGCTTGGTGGTTATTGTGCGTTGTATATGGGGTTGTGGGGATGGTTTGTCCGGCGATTTGCCCAGCCGGATCTGGGCAAGCTGACGCGTGGCAGCTGGCAGGTGAGCACCTTGGAATCTGCAAGGTGCGCCTTGCTGGCCGCCTCCGCCTGGGTGGCGAGTGAGTGGCTGCGCAGCACAACGGTTTTCACCGGTTTTGGCTGGAACGGGCTGGGAGTTGGGCTGCAACAAAACCGGGTTTTGATCCAGGCGGCGGATCTGGTGGGAGTGACGGGTTTGTCGTTCCTGCCGGTGCTGGTGGCCAGCACGGGCTGGAACACGTTGAAGCGGCAGGTGGCGGTTTACCAGGGAAAGGGTACCTGCCGGACACGGCTTGATCTGACCCTGGCTCTTGTGGTGCTGCTGGCGGCCGCCTTTTACGGGGTGCTCAAGGTGACCCGGCCGCCTGGAGACGTGGTGAAGGTGCAGACCCTGCTGGTGCAGCCCAATGTGTCGCAGGCGGACGCCTGGTCGGGCAGGCTGGCACCACAAGTTTATGAGAGGCTCAAGACCTTCACGAAACTTTATGTGGAGGGCGGGGGGCAGGCTCCGGACCTGGTGATCTGGCCTGAGAGCGCGCTGCCGGTGCATCTTCATGGCCAAGGGGAGCGCTGGGGGCTGCCGAGGCATGAAGATTTCTTCAATGAGCTGCTGAAGGCGGGTGATTTCAGCCTGATGACCGGCACGGAAATTTACCCGACATCGGAGCCTGGGCCCGGCGGGCATGTTTCCACCGTTTTGTTCCGAGGCTCCTATGGCCATCGGCAGGAGCATCACAAGGTTCACCTGGTGCCGTTTGGGGAATATCTGCCGTTCGGGGACCACCCGCCCTTTTCCCTGCTGAGATCGGTGATCCCTGGTGATTTTGACTCGGGCACGAGCACGGAACCCCTGAAGCTCGAGAAGCCGGCGGTGGACATCATCCCGCTCATTTGTTTTGAAGACACGGTCGGCCGCCTTGCGCGTCGTTTTGTCCGGCCGGAGCCGCAGATGATTGTCAACCTGACCAATGACGGCTGGTTTTTGCAGAGCGAGCAGATGGAGGTCCATACGGTCAACGCCAAATTTCGGGCGATCGAGCTGCGGCGCCCGATGGTGCGTGCGACCAACACCGGGGTGACATGTTTCATTGACACCCTGGGCACGGTGACGCAGAGGCTCGCCGATCCTGAAACTGGCGGCACGCTGATTGAAGGTTGTCTGCCGGGAACCGTGCTGGTGCCGAGGCAGCCTGAAATGACGCTCTATGCCCGTTTCGGCGACTGGTTTGCGCTGTCCTGCCTCGGGCTTTGTGCCGCCCAGGTTCTTTTGAAAAAGAGGATCTCCCGTCCATGCCTGCCCTGACCACCTACACCAAGCCCCTGACCTCCGATCAGGCGTCCCGTTTGCGCGCTCTGCTTGCCGAAGCGGGATGGTCTTTTGAATCCAAGCCTTACTGCCTCTACGCCGCCTCCCGAAACAGGGTCAACGTGCTGGTTTATGAAAAGGGTCCCAAGATCGTCGTTCAGGGCAAGGACACGGAGGAATTCATCACGAATGTTCTCGAACCCCAGATCCTGGGCGTGGCTGAGCTTGGTTATGAGGAGGTTCATCACCCGGAGATGTTTCAGCCGCACCTGGGCATTGATGAAAGTGGCAAGGGTGACTTTTTCGGGCCGCTGGTGATTGCCGGAGTCTATGTGGATCGTGACGTGGCGCATGCCCTGCGTGAGCTGGGGGCCGTGGACAGCAAGCGCATCGGCAGCGATGACAAGATTCTCAAGCTGGCGGAGATGATCCGGAGGGTTCCCGGGCTGAGGTCGGAGGTCATTCAGATCACGCCCGGGCGCTATAACGAGCTCTATGAGAAGTTTGGCAACCTCAACCGCCTGCTGGCCTGGGGGCATGCCAAGGTGATCGAGGTGCTTTTGGAAAAGGTGCCGGGCTGCCCGACTGCGATTTCCGACCAGTTTGCCAATCCGGCGGTCCTTCAGCGTGCTCTCCAGGAGCGGGGAAGGGGCATCCAACTGATCCAGCGGACCAAGGCGGAAAGTGATCCGGCGGTGGCTGCGGCCTCGATCCTGGCACGGGAGCGCTTTGTCCAGTGGCTGGACCAGACGGGGCAGCGCCTGGGTGTGGAGCTTCCCAAAGGAGTGTCGCCCCTCGTCAAGGAGCGGGCCCGGGGCCTTTTTGAAGCGATGGGGGAAGACGGGCTGCGGCAGGTGGCCAAGATGCATTTCAAGACTTCGCAGGAGGTCATGGGCCGGGCAGAGGAGGGTGGGGGGGCATGATTCCATGGAAACGGGGCCTTTCTGCAAAAACAAACTCCTTGCGCTTCCCCGGGGGACGCCTATCCTCCGCGCCCTTTTTCAACCCCCTCTTATTTCAGTCATGTCGCAACATCGCAGCCTCAAAACGTCCGGTGGTTCCGTCGGCACCAAGCGCAGTGTCCTGAAGCGCGGTGAGCGCATCAAGCTCATGAAAGCCCGCGGTCAGTGGAAGGATGGTCGTCTCCCGACCGGCCTCCCGAAAACCAAGGCCGAGTAACCCTTACCTGAATGCCCGGCGGCATGTCCCGCCGGGATTTTGTTGTGCGTCTTAATCGCTTCCTCAGCCAGTGCGGCCTGGGTTCACGCCGTGGCTGTGAGCAGATCATCCTTGAGGGTCGTGTCGTCATCAACGGCAAGACGATCACGGAACTGGGCACCCTGGTGAAGCCAGAGGATGAAGTTTCCGTGGATGGCAAGCCCATCCGGACCGAGTCGCCGATCGTCATCGCGCTGCACAAGCCCAAGGGCTACATCTGCAGCCGCAGTGATGAGCGGGATCGCATGACCATCTACGCCCTGCTGCCTAGGCAGTTCCAGTCCCTCCATCATGTCGGAAGGCTCGACAAGGAAAGCGAGGGCCTGCTGCTGATGACCAACCGGGGAGATCTTTCCCATCACCTCATTCACCCGAGCAAGGGCGCGGAGAAGGAGTATGAAGTGATCGTGGACAAGCCGCTCGACCAGGCGGTCATGGCCAAGCTGGTCAAAGGCATGATGACCGAGGAGGGCCATGCCAAGGCGGAGCGCGCCTGGATGATCACTGAATATCGCTGCCATGTCGTGCTCAAGCAGGGGCTCAAGCGGCAGATCCGCCTCATGTTTTATCAGCTCGGCTTTGAGGTTGAGCGCCTGACCCGCACGCGCATTGGCTGGCTGGAACTCAAGGGCCTGCCCAAGGGCGGCTGGAAGGAACTCAGCCAGACGGAGATCCAGCGCTTTTTCAGTGAGGCTGGCACGACTGGCCGCAACAAGCCTGCGGGCGAGAAACGCGTGACGGAAGGGCCTGGAGCGGCCTCGAATTCTTCAGGAGACGGCTGGGATGATGAATCCGACAGCCCTAAGTCCGCTCGGCCAGCAGCCAAGCGTCCAGGAAAGCCGGCTTTTCGTTCTGGAGGCAAAGGCAAGCCAACGGGGCGTGCGCGCTACAGCCGCCCCACGGAACGGTCCTTTGGCGAGAGTCAGAATTCTGGCCCGGGACGCGGCCGTCCTCGTTCCGGCGGTCCGCGTCGGTCTTTCGGGGAGGATCGCTCGGAATCTTCGGATCGCTTTGAAGGTCCCTCACGTCGGCGTTCCGGCGGCGACCACAGCGGCCCACCGCGTCGCCCGCGTTCAGACGAAGGTTTCTCGGGTGAGTCGAGGCCACCGCGTCGCCCGCGTTCGGATGATGGATTTTCGGGTGAGTCGAGGCCGCCACGGCGCCCGCGTTCGGGTGATGGATTTTCGGGTGAGGCGAGGCCGCCACGGCGCTCCGGTCCGCCCAAACGCGACGGTGGAGGTCCGCCAAGGAAACCTGGCGGTCAGGGACCACGTCGTCGATTCTGATCTGTCGAGGATGGTGACTGGCATCCCGCTTTTTCGCCTCGCCTGTCCTTGAATCGCCTCGTTCCGTCCTCAGGTTTTCGAGGCACAAGTGGCCTGGGCTTGGCAATCCGCGACATTTTCCTCCATCGGGATGCGTTGTGTCTTTTCTTCCGCCATGAAACACCTGCTTTTTTTCCCCCTTGTTCTTGCCTCATTGCTCCATGCCGATGACTGGAAGCCGGATCCTGGCTTCAAAAGCCTGTTCAATGGCAAGGATCTGACCGGCTGGTGTTTTCGGGAGAAGACAAAAAAGGACAATCCCAATCCGGGGAAGGTCCTTGCAACGCATGATGGCAAGACCGAGGCGGCTGATGCGGGTCGCTACATCGTGAAAGATGGCGTCATTGCCGTGACCTTTCCCACGGAAATGGACAAGCTCACCGGTCAGATTTACACCGTTGAGGAGTTTCCGAAGAACTTTGTCCTCAAGCTTGAGTTCCGTGCCAGCGTCAATGCCGACAGCGGTGTCTTCATCCGCAAACCCCAGCTGCAATGCCGCGATTACCTGGTCGCCGGCCCCTATCTGGAACTGAAGAAGTACAAGCCGCAGGAGTGGAATCTCATTGAGGTCGCCGTGAAGGATGGTGTCGCCCATTGCACCTGCAACGGAGAGGTGCTGGAAGCAGCCCTGACATTGCCTGCGACCGGTCCCATGGGACTCGAAGGAGACCGGGGAGTCATGGAATACCGACACATCCAGCTCAAGGAGCTTGAGTGAGCCTTACCAGACGCGTTTGGCTGCAATCTGGGCAAATGCCTGGCTCAGGGCCGCATTGAGCTCTTCAAGGGTGGCCTTTTCAAGCAGAGGGTCAATTTGCACGTTGGCCGCCGGGGCCAGGACCTTTTCGATGCTGCCAGAGGGGGGGATCTCCCGAATGTCAGCAGGAGCTGTTTCGAAAAGAATGGCGGATCGGGGACCGGGGGCAGTCGGTTCTGGCAGAGGATCGGTGTTTGACGGGGCGTCCAATGCCGTGAGTTGGGATTCGATTTGTTGACAGGCCTGTTGCAGCGATTGCCGAAGAGCCCGGAGCCGTTCCTTGAGCGAGACCGTGGAGGTCTCCTCGGTGGAAAGGAGCAGGTGATCGAAAGGCGAGATCATTTCAAAATTTAGCGCGGCTTTCTGTAAATTTCAAAATTTAACAGAGGGTGTGGTGGGGTTTTTAATAAAAACATTAAATTTTATATGTCTACAAAGCCGATAGACAAATATGTAAAATACTCGGCTGATAACTTGATTTTCCCGGGGAATCGGCCAGTTTAAGTCCCTGATTTTTAGCCCCCCCACTCATGTCCAAAGCCTCCGTTGAAGAGATCAAGCTCGCCTCCGCCGGCCTCCGCGGCCAGCTCGCCGAACAATTCGCTGACACCAGCACCCCTAACATTCCGGAGGACAGCAATATTCTCCTCAAGCATCACGGCTCCTATCAGCAGGACGACCGCGATGTCCGTGCTGAGCGCAACAAGCAGAAGCTCGACAAGGCCTGGAGTTTCATGATCCGCAGCAAGATGCCCGGCGGACGCATCACCGCCAGGCAGTGGATGATCCATGATGACCTGTGCACCAAGGCGATGGGCAACATGCGCCTCACCAACCGTCAGGGCATCCAGCTTCATGGGGTGCTCAAAGGCGGCCTGAAGGAGGTCATCCAGCATGTCTGCCACAGCGGTCTCAGCACCATGGGCGCCTGCGGCGACGTGGTTCGCAACACCATGGGGCCTGCCGCTCCCATCAAGGACAAGGTTCATGCGGACACTCAGAAACTGACCGAGGAGATCAGCCAGCGCTTCCTGTGGCGCAGCAGCGCCTACGCCGACATCTGGCTGGATGGCGAGAAGGTGGAGCCGAACTGGATCAAGGATCCGGAAGTCAATCCCGCCGTCCGTGAGGCCACCCAGGCGTCGGAGGGGGAGGACCCGATCTACGGCAAGGTCTACCTGCCCCGTAAGTTCAAGATCGGCGTGGCGATCCAGCCCTGCAACGATGTGGATGTCTACTCCCAGGACGTCGGCTTCGTGCCCCACGTCGTGGACGGAGAAGTCGAAGGCTACACCCTCACCGTGGGCGGCGGCTTTGGCATGAGCCATGGACAGCTCACCACCCGCCCGTTCCTCGCCCAGCCTCTCCTCTATGTGAAGCGCGCCCACGTCGTCGATGTCTGTGAGGCCATCGTCACCGCCCAGCGCGATCATGGCAACCGCACCGAGCGCAAGAACGCGCGTCTCAAATACACCGTGCAGAGCATGGGCCTTGACGGTTTCCGCGCCGAGGTCGTGCGCCGTCTCCCGGGCATTGAAACCTTCCCGCCCAAGGAGCTGAAGTTTGACACGGTCGAGGACACGCTCGGCTGGCATGAGCAGGGCGATGGAAAGCTTTACTGCAGCGTCTATGTGAGCATGGGCCGTATTGTCGACCGCGAAGGCGGCCCGCACTACCGCAGCGCCTTTGCCGAGATCGCCACGAAGCTCGACCTGCCCTTCATTGTCACGCCGAACACCAATCTCATCATCGCCGACATCGACCCGGCGCAGAAGGATGCCGTGAATGAAATCCTCGCCCGCCATTGCATCGTTCATGCCAACGACGCCGGCTTTACCCGTGCCCGCAAGGTCGCCCACGCCTGCGTGGCCCTGCCCACCTGCGGCCTGGCCCTCAGTGAATCCGAGCGCGCGCTGCCCGGGCTCATGGACAAGATCGACCCGGTGCTGAAGGAGCTTGGCATGGAGGACGAGCCGATCCTGTTTCGCATGACCGGCTGTCCGAACGGCTGCGGCCGCCCCTACAACGCCGACTTCGGCTTTGTTGGACGTGCGCCGAACAAGTGGGCCATGTTTGTTGGCGGAAGCATCCGCGGCAACCGCCTGGCGGGTCTGGAATACAAGTCAGTCACCGGTGAGGACATCCCGGGCAAGGTCCGAGAAATCCTGGAGGCCTTCAAGGCGGGGCGTCAGCCTGGCGAAATCTTCGCCGACTGGTTCGGCCGCACCCGCGTGAAGGGTGAGGAGCCGGCGCCTGAGCAGTTCCACATTGAGCTGGCCGAGCGTGCGGCCAAGCTCGCCGGGCAGAAGGCTGACGAGGCTGGCTGAGGCGCCTTGAGTTGAATGCATTGAAAAGCCCCATGAGCCGCTGGTTCATGGGGCTTTCTTCTGTGAGGCGGCTGGCCGGCCTTATTTCCGCACAGGCGGCGGCTCGACGCTGAGCTGAACGATGGCCTCGCGCACCCGTGCGGTCTGCTCGGCGCTCATGATGAGAAAGCGGTGCCTGCCTTTGCCATTTTTGGTTGGGCGGAAGAGCGTCGCGGAATCCTTTTCGACGGTGACACTGCCCGGCGGCGAAAGATCGAAGTAGCCGCGGTCCGGGTGGATTGCATAAAGCACGGAGGTCGGGTCCCAGGTGGGGCGGTCGTGCGGCGGCGGGTTGTAGAGGCAGTAGGCCTCCTTGAGCGGGTGATGCGGCAGGTAGTCCAGATCCTGCTCGATCACGACATGGGGGAACGCGGCGGCGACACCGATTTCAAAACCGCTCCAGACAATCGGCGTGGGCCAGTCTCTGGCGAGCTTCTGGGCGGCGGGCACGTCGAGCTTGACGTTGTACTCGAGGTGCCGGGTGTCAAAGTTCACCGTCTGGAAGGCCCCGGCCATGATGCTGAGCAGCTTCACCTTCTTCGCGGCGAGAGCCCTGGCCTCGGCGTCATCGAGAAGACGGGCGAGGTTGGTGAAAAAGCCGACCTGGGCGATCACCACGCTGCCGTCTGGCTGCCTGGAGAGGATGTCCTTGATCAGGCCGACGGCCTCCGGGGCGTCGGATCCGCTGCGCAGATCATGCGGGTAGCGCAGGCTGCCGTCGGGGTTCTTTTCATCGGCCAGGAGGTTGAACTTGCCCGGCTCCCTGGCGGCGCCGTTGCGGACGACGCCGATGGGTGTGTCCGGATAACCATAAAGCGTGTTCACCGCATCGACGAAGGCGGCGGCCTGCGGATGATCCTTGGTGACCGTGACGGCGAGCAGGTCGCAGGCCCCCCGCTTCTGCAGGTTGTGGATCATGCAGAGAGCCATGAGGTCATCGACATCATTGCCCATGTCGGTGTCAAAGATGAGCTTCACGGGGGCCGCATGGGAGAGACCGCCGAACAGCAGGGAAAGGAGCAGATGCTTCATGGATGATTTTTTTGGGGCGTGGACATGAGCTCGCCAAGCAGGCCGGTATGGGCCTTTGGGGAGCCTTTGATCTTCACATAACGGTGCGCCATGGGCCAGTCACGCGCCCGTTGTTGATGACTTCCCCAAGCTCCCCGGCTGCGGGCCACGCAAGGCGAGCCGCACGACCGCCTGGTCATGGCTGGGGTTGCCATGGGCAAGAGCCAGGGGTTTCACTTTGCGGGCGGTGGCTGAATGGTGAGATGGACGATGGCCTCCAGGGCGCGGCTTTGCTGGACGGAGTTCATCGTGAGGAATCGGTCGCGCCTGCCGGGCTGGATTTTGCCTGTGGGCATGAAGCGGGTGAAGCCGTCGTTGAGCACCTTCACGCGGCCGGGTTCGGAGAGGCCGAAGAAGCCGCGCTCCGGGAGGACGGCCCACAGCACGCTGCTTTCGTCCCAGCACGGGCGGTCGTGTTCGGGGCCGCTGTGAAGAAGATAAGCCTCCTTAACCAGGTGATGTGGCAGGTAGTCGAGGTCACGCTGGATGACATTGCGGGGGAAGGGCAGCGCCTCGCCGATTTCATAGCCGCTCCAAATGACGGGGACCTCCTCCGGCCAAAGGTCGGCCACGGTCTGCATGTCGCCGATGCCGTTGATGACGTTTGCCTCGAGGTGGTAGTTGGTGTGGTTGCAGAAGGCGAACGCGCCGGCCATGATCGACAGAGCCTTCACTTTGCGCTTCACCAGGCCGATGCCACCGGGCGATGTCAGCAGTCCGGCCATGTTGGAGGCGATGCCGACGCTGATAATTGTGACGCTGTGATCCGGCTGTGCGTCGAGGAGTTCACGAATCAGGGCCACGGCTTCTTTCGCGTCCTCGTTGCGCTTCAGGTCATGCGGATAGTCCGCTGACTCGGCGAGCTTGAGATACCTGCTTTCGCGGTGCTGGGCCTTCGGGTTGCGTGTGACGCCGACCGGCAGATCGGGCCGGCCATGGAAGGTGTTCTGGGCATCGACAAAGCTGGCGGTCAGCGGGTTGTTCTTGGAAACCGTGACGCCGAGGAGTGTGCATGCGCCCCGGTCTGCGAGCGAGTGGCACATGGCCAGGGCCAGCACGTCGTCCACGTCCCCGGTGATGTCGGTGTCGAAGAGGATCCTGGGTTTTTCGGCCAGAACGGAGGAGCCCAGGGCGAGCAGGAGAAGGAGCAGGGGTTTCATGGATTATTTGCGGCGCCAGGTGTCGGCGAGCACGGCGGCAACGATGACCGCGCCCGTGACGACACGCTTCATGGGCTCGGTGGCGCCGACCTGGACCAGGCCGGCCTCGAGCGTGGCGATGATGAGCACGCCGATGAAGCTTTTAACCACGGACCCGCGGCCGCCCATGAGGCTGGTGCCGCCGACGACCACGGCCGCGATGGCGCTGAGTTCAAACCCGACGCCGGCGTTGGGGTCGGCGCTGCCGAGGCGGGAGCAGTTGAAAACGGCGGCGAGACCGGTGAGGGTGCCAAGAAGGGCATGGGCGAGAATGCGCGGACGGTCCACCTGGACGCCCGAGATCAGCGCCGCCTCGCGGTTGGCGCCGATGGCGATCCAGTGGCGGCCGAGGGCCATCTGGGAAAGCATCACCTGACCGATGGTCACCACCAGCAAACTGATGACAAAAGCCGGTGAGACAATCAGTCCTGGCAATGGAGCGCCAAGGGACTCGATGCCCGCTCCAATGTACTTGGTTTGAGAATCTGTGGTCAGGAAGGCCAGGCCGCGCGCGATTTCCAGCATGCCGAGAGAGACGATGAAGGAGGGCAGACGCAGTTTCACGCTCACTGCCCCGGTGGTGCCGCCGATGGCCGCTCCAAGCAGCATGCTCGCCCCAAGGGCCAGGGCCAACCCCCATTTCCAGTCCGCCATCATCACACCGACGGCCGCGCCGCAAAAGCCGAGCGCCGAACCGACGGACAGGTCGATGCCGCCGGTGATCATCACCAGGGTCATGCCGGTGGCGACCAGGGCGAGGGCTGGAATGCGGTTGGCCACGGAGCCCAGGGTCGCCGCGTTCAAGAAACTGTCCCGCAGCGATCCGAAAAGGAGAATGATGGCCGCCAGCACGGCGAGCAGGATCAGAAAGTCGGCAAAGCGGCGGAAGAGCATGAGTCGGGACCTGGGTTTTTCAGGAAGGCCTGGGTGGCACCCTCCTGCGGCGGGTCACAACGACAGCAGGCCCTGGTTTTTCACGCAAGCCCGATTCCAGGCGGCGCTGACAAACTTCTAAGGCGACAGATGCCGGACCAGGAACTCCATGCGCAGCCTGCTGCCGAACGGGGTTTCGGCCGCGCCGTGGCCGCTGCCGGCGATGGGCATGAAGTCGAAGGACTTGCCGGCCTTCTGCAAGGCGGCGACAACCTGAAGGGTGCTGGCGGGATCGACGTTGGTGTCGAGCTCGCCGACGATCAGCAGGAGCCTGCCCTGCAGCTTGTGGGCGTCCTCCCTGTTGCTGCTGCGGGCGTAGCTGTCATCGACGGGCCAGCCCAGCCACTGTTCGTTCCACCAGATCTTGTCCATGCGGTTGTCATGGCAGCCGCAGTCGGAGACGGCGACCTTGTAGAAGTCGTGATGGTCGAGCAGGGCGCGCATGGCGTTCTGTCCGCCCGCGCTGCCGCCGTAGATGCCGACCCTGTGCAGATCCATCCAGGGGCGGGTTTGGGCGGCGGCGGTGATCCAGAGCCTGCGGTCGGGAAAGCCGGCGTCCTTGAGGTTTTTCCAGCAGACGTCATGGAAGGCCTTGCCGCGATGGTTGGTGCCCATGCCGTCGAGTTTCAC
Organism: uncultured Prosthecobacter sp.; assembly: GCA_964642905.1. Classification (GTDB taxonomy): domain Bacteria; phylum Verrucomicrobiota; class Verrucomicrobiia; order Verrucomicrobiales; family Verrucomicrobiaceae; genus Prosthecobacter. The sequence goes on along the minus strand of CAZXPU010000041.1, from coordinate 23,640 downwards.
CACGATGAAGCCGAGCTCGGCCAGCTGGTGCATGCGCGTGAGGCGGTCGAAGTCCTTGGGGGCAAACGAGGAGTGCGGCCCGGCATAGATGTCCTCGACGACCGGGTGCCTCTTGGCCGGATCAAACCGGGAGGGCCTGATGATGACACCATGGATGTCCGTCCTGCCGTCGCGGCCTTTGGCGACGAAGCGCTCCGGCAGGGTCCAGCCCGTCGTGAGCAGGGCGCTGATGTCGGCCTTCTCCAGGGTGCAAACCAAGGAACCATCGTTGGTTCGGCGCAGCTCGGTCACGGGCGGCAGGTCGGCGCGTGACCAGGTGTCGGTGAAGCAGCTCCGGTCGGGGGAGAACTCGACGTGGTGGTTGCCGTCGCCGGCGGTGAGCTGCTGGAAGCCTGATCCGTCGAGGCGGATGCTGCACAGGTGCAGGTGGCAGGGGTCCTCGAGGGGACGAAGGCCGCCGGCGAGAAACCACACTTTTCGTTCGCGGGCGTCCACATGCAGGACTTCGCGCACGGGCCAGGCGCCCCGGGTGACCTGGTGCTTCAAGCTGCCGTTGGCGATGTCGTAAAGGTAAAGGTGGCACCAGCCGTCCCGTTCGCTCATCCACAGCAGCTCCCCGCTGTCATGAAGCCAGTGACGCCAGGTCTTCGCGGTGTAGTCGATGAACGTGGCGGAGGTCTCCTCCACGACGAAACGAACCGCGCCGGTCTTTGGATTGACGGCAAGGATGCGGTAGAGCTGATGGCCGCGCTGGTTGTGATTGAAGTAAAACTCGCTGCTGTCCGGAGCCCACGTGATGTCGATGTGGTCTGATTGCGTGAACGAATTTTCAAACAGGTTTCCGGGCACGCGGGTGAAGCCGCCGCCGGGCCGGATGATGAGCAGCTCAGGCCGGGGCAGTGGGTCGCCTGGCTTGGTGTAGTTGAAAGTTTTCAGCCGGGGCTGGAGCTGGGATTCGGGGGAGGATTCCACGAGGGTCACCTGCCGCTGCGGCACGGGATCGCAGCGGCAGATGACAAAGGCCGAGGAATCCGGCGCCCACTGGGGCCGTCCGGTGAAGTTCTTCAGCGCGTCAAGCTTCAGCGGACGTCCGTTGAGGAAGATGATGTCCCGGGTGATCTCCGCCCTGGATTTTCCGTCGGGAGAAGCAACGCCTGGAGGCTGCTGAACGGGGGCTGGCAGGCTTTTTTTCAGGCTGCCGCCATCAATCACGACGGTTTGCACCTGAGGCCCGGCCTCGATGACCGAGAGGTGTTCGCCGCTGCGGCGGGTGATCAGCCAGACATGGCCGTCGAAGGTGTGCTGTGCACGCTCCGAGCCAGCGTTGACGCATCCGTAGCTTACCTGTCCGCCCTGCCGGTTGATCCAGTGAAGCTCCACGTCCTCGCTGAGCTGGTTGATGAACTTCAGGCCGGAGGACTCCCCGGTCCGCCTTGTCGGTCGCAGTTCGAGCTTGAGCGTGGATGTCCTGGCGGGCGGCTTTTCGGGCAGTCCTAGCCCGTTGAGGGTTGGTGACACTTTTCGTTTGCCGTCCGGCCCTTGAATCAGGACAAACTCATGGGCGTCCGGCCCGGTCGGCACCCGATACCAGAAGGACCTTCCATCCGGCAGCCAGTTTGGCTTCACGCGGTCACGGAAAACCTTGTTCTCGGTGCGTTTGGGGAGGCTGAGCGCGGCCTCGAAATCGGCGGCGAAGCCTGATGCCGCAAGGGCCAGGAGCAGGAGCGGTTTCATGAAATGCCAAGCTGGAAGGGATCGGCGGGATCGAGGATGAGGGTGGACTCGGCCGTGATGAAGGCCCTGCCGGTGATGGTGGGGATCACGCCTTCGGGGCAGGTTTCGTAGCGACCTTCAAACACGCTGCCGATGATGCTTTCCTGCCGCCAGATGTGTCCGGCAGCAAGCCTGCCGTCGGCAGCGAGGCAGGCGAGCTTGGCGCTGGTGCCGGTGCCGCAGGGGGAGCGGTCATACTCACCGCCTGGGCACAGCACAAAGTTGCGGCTGTGATTGCGGGGGTCCTGTGGCGTCGAGAAAAGTTCGATGTGGTCGACTTCGGGGTGTCCTGCGGCATGGACGGCCTCGCGCATTGAGAGGCAGGCCCGGGTGAGCTGCGGGATGTTCTCACGGGTCAGTTCAAGGCCATGGTCGGAGACCAGGAAGAACCAGTTGCCGCCCCAGGCGACATCACCGGTGACGCCGCCGGCCTCGACGGCCGCTGCCTTGCGACAGGAGGGCACGTTGCGGACGCTGACGCCGCCGTCCTCATGAAGCGTGGCGGTGACAACACCGACGGGTGTCTCCATCCGGTGCTCGCCTTCATGGATGCGGCCGAGGTGGCGAAGCGTGGTGATGACGCCGATCATGCCATGACCGCACATGCCGAGCAGGCCCGCGTTGTTGAAGAAGACCACGCCGGAGGTGCAGGTGGCGTCCCTGGGCTTCATGAGCAGGGCCCCGACGATGATCTCGTTGCCCCGCGGCTCGCAGAGGATGGCGCGACGGAAGGCCTCCAGCTCCTCCGGGCCGACCCCGTCCAGCACCACCCGGGTGGGTTCGCCGCCGGTGTGGGAGTCGATGACGGGGATACGTTTCATGACTTTTTGTTCGGCTTTTGGGGGCCGGATGTCTTGGCTGCTTTGCGCGAGCCTGGCCGGAAAACGGCCAAGGCTCGTGGCTCCATGCCCCAAAGATTTGTTAAGCCAGGGTAAACCTGCGCCACTTTGCGCCGGGTTGTGCGTTAATCGCGGCAATCCTCATGAAGCTGCTGATCGCCTCCCGCCGTGTCCGTCCCGCCGCCGCCTGCGTGCTGGTCTTCGCCACCCTTGCCGCTGCGCTGGAGGCGCCGCAGGTCAGCGTGGTGGAAAAAGGTGGCAAAAGGATCGTCAAATCCAACGGCATTCCGGATCATGTCACGGGCCAGTTTCCCAACCCGGGCAATCCGAACGCGATCGCCGCCCAGAACTACACGTTTGAGATGACGCTGACCCCCAGGCCTGCCCCGAGGCCTGCACCGGCGAACTTTGCCTTCTTTGGGGTCGCGGTGAACGGCGTGCCTTTTGAAGCGGGGACGGCGGAGTTTTGGAACGGTGACCGTGCCTGGAACTATGAGGCAAAGAGCGGGAAGATCGATCTGGGCCTGGATATGAATGATGCGCATGTCCAGCCGGGTGGAGTGTATCACTATCATGGCCTGCCCCGCGGGCTGGTGACCAGGCTGGGCGGCGATGCAGGTGACAAGATGATCCTGCTGGGCTGGGCGGCGGACGGTTTCCCGATCTATGCGGGCCTTGGGCACTCGGATCCCAAGGATGCGGCCAGCCCCCTGGTCAGGATGCGCTCGAGCTATCAGTTGAAAAAGGGGGCTCGTCCTTCAGGCAACCGCGGGCCGGGTGGTGACTATGACGGCACCTTCACGGCCGATTATGAATACGTGGCGGGCTCCGGTGACCTGGATGAGTGCAATGGTCGTTTTGGCGTCACACCCGAGCATCCTCAGGGCACCTATCACTATCAGGTGACGGAGGCGTTTCCGTATTTCTCCAGGCTTTGGAAAGGCGAGCCGGATGCCAGCTTCAAAAAGCGCATGGGCCCGCCTGGGGGGCCTGGTGGACCTCGGAGAGGGCGTCGTGGCGGGCCGGGCTTCGGTCCTCCTCCCCCTGGTTTTGGGCCGCCTCCTGGATTCGGACCACCTCCTGGGCGCTGACGGAAGGCTTCACTGTCCGGAGGCGCCGGCGGATGGCCTGACTTCAACGGCGGAGGTCCATTCCTGCAGCACCGCCTTGACGCGAAGGGCGCCCAGCTTGTCGCCGGAGCCGGTTCGCTTTTCGTTCAGGGGATCGAGCACGCTTCGGGCTGTCGAGATGGCGCTTTTTACAGACTCGTCGTGGTTTTGGCTGAGACTGAGCAACTGTCCCCGGTAGATGCCGCGAAGCTTCTTCAAGACAGGCGGCAGAAGTATGTCGCTTTCTGAAGGTGGCGGGCCGTCCTTGCGTCCAAGCAGTTCCAGTTCGGCCTTGATGACGGTCTGATCGGTGGGGTTTGCCAGAGGATACTCGCGACGCAGGGCGTTGGCATACTGGTTGTCGAGCCGTGCTTTCAGGGTGTCGAGTTCGGAAGTGTCAGGCAGCGGTGCAATCTGCCTGAGCCGGTCACGCAGACTGGCAAGTTCGGCGTCATGCTTCTCCAGCTCGGTCATCTGGGGGGCGATTTTTTCGAGGAGCGACTTTTCACTGACAAGTTCGGCCGGTTTGGGGAGGCGCCAGGCGAGCAGATCGAAATCGCCGTCCATCTGATTTTTGGAGTCTTTGAAACGCGTGCTCATCACAGCCCAGCGTTCGTCCTTGCTAAGGGAGATCTCGGTTGCGGGTTCGGTCAGGGCGGTCTTCCAGACCTCCTCGCCGCTGCCGACCTCATGAATGCGGAGGGTGCTGTCACTCCAGGTGCTCAGCAGGAGCCTGCCGTTGTCCATGACCCTGCCGGCCTGAATGAACGGTCCTTCACGGGAGGGGGGAGGCAGGGACAGCAGGATCTCAAAGCCGGGCATTTTGAGGACTTTGGCTGACGAGCCGGCTGCCAGCACGGTCTGGAGACCGGGCGGGCCGTAGAACCGGGTGACGTATCCCAGATTTTTGGCGTCGACCTTGGTGAAGCTGTCCTTGGCGGGTGAATAAACGGTCATGGCGGGCTGGTAGGCACGTTTGTCGCCGTTCATGAAGGGTTCTGCGGCGGCGATGACGACATCCTCCAGGCCTGGGGCGAGGGTCATTCCGTAGACGCGGCCGGTGAAGCCTTTGATTTCCTGAAATTCGCCGCCTTTCGCAGGTTTCCAGATGAAAAGGTTCTTGAGGCCGTCTTCGTTGCTTCCTCCGGCGATCACGGCGCCGGAGGCATGGAGATAGACCGCGCTGACGAGCCGTTCATTCGGGTAGGCAACCGTGTGCAAAACACGGCCGGTTTGAAGGTCGAGCAGCGCCATTTTATCGGCTTTGTAGCCGTAGGCAAAGACCACTCGTTCATCCGGGCTGACCTGAAGGCGCATGAGCTGGTCAATGCCAGGATCCGTGCTCCAGATTTGTTTCCGGTTGGTCAAATCCCAGGCCCGCACGGTGCCGTCGACGCTCGTGGAGATGACACGATTCTGATCGGAAAGCAGGTGCGCGGCATAGACGGCCGACTTGTGGCCGTCGAGCCTGGCGACTTCACCTGCGTCACCCTCGGAGACTTGAAAGGGCGTGGTCGGAGGGGCTGGGGGCGTCTCATCCGGCCGGGCTTCGCTTTTGGGCTTCGGGGCCTTGGCGGCAGCCTGCGCACTGGGTTGGGGCGGCGGCCCTGAGGTGGCTGTGGAGGCTTTGGCTGTTTCTCCGGCGGGAGGAGGCGATGTTGGCTGAGGTTTTGACTCTGGAACGGGGGTGGGTTCCTCAGCAGGGTTCAGTGGGGCGGTTTTGACGACGGGCGGTTCTTCCGTCGGGGGATCTTTGCGAAGGATCAGCAAGGCAAAGGCCGTCACCAGCAGCAGGCAGGCTGCGGCCCAGCCCAGGGGGGAGAGCTTGTTGCGCAGCTTTGTCAGCAGCGGCACCCGGTAGGTGGCTGGCAGTTGATGCAGCTCCGGTGTCTCCCGGGCGGCTGAAGGCATTGCCTTGGGTGTTGTTTTAGAAGCAGGATTGTTGAGCCTGCCCTCCGAAGTCGCCGTGAGCAGGGCCAGCTTGACCTCGGTCGCCTTTTGAAAGCGGGCTTCCGGCTCGTTGACCAGGCATTTGGCGACGACCTCGGCAAAGCCGGGAGGCAGTCCGTCACCCAGCTTGCCATCCAGGGCGGCCGGGGTTTTGCCCGTGAGCATTTCGTGAATGACGACACCGAGGGCGTAGATGTCCGCACGGTGGTCGACCGTGGCGCCGATGATGAGGCGTTCGGGGGCCGTGTAATCGGGCGTGCCGTACTCGACTTCGTCAGGATTGGGCTGGGCGGAAAGGTCTCGCGCCAGTCCGAAGTCGGCCACCTTGACATTCCAGTCGTTGGTGATCAGGATGTTCGCCGGTTTGATGTCACGGTGGGCGACGCCGCGGTCGTGGGCGAACTGAAGGGCGTCGCAGAGCTGGGCGATGATCTGGCGAGTGCGTTCGATCGTGATTTCTCCCTGCCGGGTGCGCCTGTGGAGGTCGCAGCCCTCCACATATTCCATGACCAGGAACAGGTGGCGTTCATGGGTCTGGCCGAAGTCGAAGACGGCAACAATGTGAGGATGCACGAGCCTGGCCATCGCCCGGGCCTCCTTGATGAAGCGCTGCACATCCTCCGCGTTTTGCGCCAGGGAGGCGGGCAGGACCTTGACGGCCACCCAGCGGTCGAGGGCGATCTGCCGTGCCTTGTAAACCGCGCCCATGCCGCCAATGCCGATGATTTCATGAAATTCGTACTGCGGCAGCAGCCTGGCCAGTTCCTCGAGCGAAGGATGGGGGATGTCCTCCGTTTGCGGAACAGGTTCAAGACGTTGGGCTTCAGGCTCTGGATCAGGCATCAGGACACGGGTGGGCGATATTAGCAGCTTGTGATCCATTGCCAACAGGGGAAGCGGGGCGGATCCGCCCTGCCCGGCAAGCATCGGTCGTTAACGACGTATTCTTCGGTCGATGCCGCCGTCCATGACTGCCCAACCCACCCCCTTTTTACGTCGAGACATCCTTGGCGGTCTCGGCGGCATTGCCATGACGGCCCTGCTGGCGCGTGAACTCCGTGGCGAGCAGGCCTGGCGGCCGCCCGACGGCCTGCCGGTGATCCCGGCCAGGACGAAGCGCGTGATCTGGCTGTTCATGCGCGGAGGCGTCAGCCACATGGAGAGTTTTGACCCCAAGCCGGCGATCAACCGCTATGCTGGCAAGTCCATCGGCGAGACCCCGTTCAAGGACGTTCAGGATCCGGAAAAGCTCAAGAAGGTGCGTGTGGTCGTGGTCAATGACGCCAACGGCAAGCAGCGTAACACGATCTACCCGCTGCAGACCGGCTGGAAAAGGTACGGCCAGTGCGGCATGGACGTGAGCGACTGGTTTCCAAACGTGGGGTCGTGCGCTGATGAGATCGCCTTCATCCGCAGCATGTGGACCACGGACGACAATCATGGCGCCCAGGTCCAGTTCCACAGCGGTCGCCACATGCTGGAGCCTCGCGTGCCCACTCTCGGCGCCTGGGTGAGCTACGGGCTGGGCTCGATGACGGACAACCTGCCGTCCTTCATCAACATGGGGCCGCGCTACTTTGACGTGCGGGACGGTCATTACCTGGGGCCTGCCTACGACGCCGTGAACTTGAAGGTGGACCCGAAGAACCCGCTCACTTTTGCAACGCCGGAGTTCGAGGTCGGCAGGGCGGAGCAGAAGGCGCAGTTTGACCTGATCCACCGGCTCAACAGCCTGACCGCCGGGCAGTACCCGGGCGACAAGACGCTTGCCGCGCGCATGAAGAGCTACCAGCTCGCCTTCAACATGCAGAGCGCCGTGCCGGAGACGATGAACCTGGATGGCGAGAGCGCGGAGACGAGGAAGCTCTACGGTCTGGATGACAAGGAGACGGAGCCTTTCGCTCGGCAGCTCATCGTCGCGCGAAGGCTCGCCGAACGCGGCGTGCGCTTCATCCAGATTCAGCACGGTGACGGTGCGGCGGGCGCCTGGGACTCCCATTCAGGCCTGAAGAAAAATCACTCGATGCTCGCCCGGCAGGTGGATCGTCCGATCTCCGGTCTGCTCAAGGACCTGAAGCAGCGCGGCCTGCTGGACGACACCCTGGTGGTCTTTGCCACCGAGTTCGGCCGCACGCCGGGCTCGCAGGGGAGCGACGGCCGTGACCATCATCCGTACGGCTTCAGCGTCTGGATGGCGGGGGGCGGGGTGAAGGGCGGAACCATTCATGGTTCGACGGATGAGCTGGGCTTCCACGCCGTTGAGAACCCGCATTATGTCACCGACGTGCATGCGACGATCCTGCACCTGCTGGGGCTGGAGCCGCGCCGGCTGGAGATTCCGGGCCGCAAGCGGCTGGAGCGTGATTTTGGCCACGTCATCCGGGAGATCCTGGCCTGAGCCCGAGGGCCGGTTGGAGCGGGTCAGAAGATCATCCTTGCCAAAATAGAGGATGAATGTCCAATATACCGTCATTCATGAAAGCACTCGTCAAAGCACGTGCGGAACGCGGTCTGTGGCTCCAGGACGTGCCGGAGCCCGAGGTCGGCATCAACGACGTCCTCATCAAGGTCAGGAAAACCGGCATCTGCGGCACCGACCTGCACATCTACAAATGGGATGCCTGGGCGCAGAAGACCATTCCCGTGCCGATGGTTGTCGGGCATGAGTTTGTGGGCGAGGTCATGCGCGTCGGCGCCAACGTGAACGACTTTCATCCTGGTGAGATGGTCAGCGCCGAAGGACACGTGGTCTGCGGTCGCTGCCGCAACTGCCTGGCCGGCCGCCGCCATCTCTGCAGGGACACGGTCGGCATCGGTGTGAACCGCGCCGGGGCCTTTGCGGAATTCATCAGCGTGCCGATGACGAATGTCTGGCACCATCGCGAGGGGGTGGATGAGGAGGTGGCCAGCATTTTTGATCCCTTCGGCAACGCCGTGCACACGGCTCTGGCCTTTGAATGCCTGGGCGAGGATGTGCTGATCACCGGGGCGGGCCCCATCGGCATCATGGCGATCCCGGTCGTCAGGCATGCCGGCGCACGTCATGTCGTCATCACGGACGTGAATGAGTATCGTCTCGACCTGGCGCGGAAGATGGGGGCCACCGTGGCCTTGAACGTCCGCAACGGCAGCATTGCGGACGTGCAGAGGCAGCTTGGCATGAAGGAGGGCTTTGACGTGGGCCTGGAGATGAGCGGCAATGCCTCGGCCTTCCGGGAGATGATCGACAACATGTGCCATGGCGGCAAGATCGCCATGCTCGGCATCCCCGGCCAGCCCATTGCCATCGACTGGAACAAGGTCATCTTCAACATGCTCACCCTCCACGGCATCTACGGGCGCGAGATGTATGAAACCTGGTATCAGATGAGCGTCCTGCTGGAGAGCGGCGTCAACATCAAGCCTGTCATCACCCACCGGTTTCACTTCACGGACTACGAGCAGGGTTTCGCCGCGATGGAAGGCGGCGACTGCGGCAAGGTGGTGCTGGACTGGACGGCTTAGCCCAGCGTTCCGCCTTCATGCCCTGTTTTCCAGCACCCTGAGTTTCATTTTCCGGCCCTCCCGTCATGAACACCGACTTTCAGAACCATGTTTCCTCACAGCTCGAAGCCATCCGCGCCGCGGGCACCTACAAGCGTGAGCGAGTGCTGAGCACGCCGCAGGGCACGCTGGTGCGGGCAAACGGCGGGGGCCCGGTCCTCAATCTCTGCGCGAACAACTACCTCGGCCTCGCCCAGCACCCCAAGGTCAGGCAGGCGGCTCATGACGCGCTGGAGCACTGGGGCTACGGCCTGGCCAGCGTGCGCTTCATCTGCGGGACGCAGGGCGTGCACAAGGATCTGGAGGCCGCGTTGTCCGGGTTTCTCGGCACGGAGGACACGATCCTCTACGGCTCCTGCTTTGACGCCAACGGAGGGCTTTTCGAAACCCTGCTCGGCCCCGAGGACGCGGTCATCAGCGACGAGCTGAACCATGCCTCGATCATCGACGGCATCCGCCTGTGCAAGGCGCGCCGTTTCCGCTACCGAAACTGTGACATGGCGGACCTGGAGGCGCAGCTGAAGGCGGCGGATGCCGCCGGGGCGCGCTTCAAGCTGATCGCCACCGACGGGGTGTTCTCGATGGACGGCTTCATTGCGCCGTTGAAGCAGATCTGCGACCTGGCGGACCGGCATGGGGCCCTGGTGATGGTGGACGATTCGCACGCCGTCGGCTTCATGGGCAGGACCGGGCGCGGAACGCATGAGCATGCCGGCTCGATGGGGCGTGTGGACATCCTGACGGGCACACTGGGCAAGGCCCTGGGGGGTGCCAGCGGTGGTTATGTCAGCGGGCGCAGGGAGATCATCGAGCTGCTGCGGCAGCGCTCGCGGCCGTATTTGTTCAGCAACACGCTCTGTCCCTCGATCGCCGGGGCCTCCATCGCGGCCCTCGAGCTCCTGGGCCAAAGCACCGCCCTTCGAGACGCGTTGGAGGCCAACACACGCTGGTTCCGTGCGGCGATGACGGAGGCGGGCTTTGACATCCTGCCCGGGGAGCACCCCATCGTGCCCGTCATGCTGGGGGATGCGGCTCTGGCGGCCAGGTTTGCCGATGCGATGCTTGGCTGCGGGGTTTATGTCGTCGGTTTCAGCCATCCGGTGGTGCCGCAGGGCAGGGCGCGCATTCGCACCCAGGTCAGCGCCGTCCACTCGCGTGAGGACCTGGAGCGGGCGGTGAAGGCCTTTGTGGATGTCAGGGGAAGGCTTGCCGCCTGACCGGTCGCCTGGCATTTTAAGGATGAAAGCGGCCTCATCACGGTCTAACCTAAAAGATGGACACGCTGTCCGCCACCCTCCTGCTGCTGACGATCATGGACCCGCTGGGCAACGTCGCCACCTTTGTGTCCGGGCTGCGTCCCGTGCCTGCGGAGAGGCGGCTGCGGGTCATTGCGCGGGAGCTGGTTTTTGCGCTGGTGATCCTGCTGGCCTTCCTTTTCCTCGGCACCCGGCTCCTCGGGCTGCTGCACCTGAAGCAGGAGGCGCTGTTCATCAGCGGGGGGGTCGTCCTCTTCCTGATCGCGCTGAAGATGATCTTTCCGCCCGGACATCGGGATGAGGAGCAGCTGCAGGAGCCGTTCATCGTGCCCCTGGCCACGCCGATGGTGGCGGGGCCCTCGGTGCTGGCGACCCTGCTGGTTTTGGTGAGCACCTACCCTGACCAGTTCTGGCAATGGTTCACGGCCTTGTGCACGGCCTGGGGGATCACGGCGGCCGTGCTGCTTTGTGCGCCGGCCATCGCGCGGGTGCTGAAGGAACGCGGGGCGCTGGCGGTCGAGCGATTGATGGGCATGCTGCTGGTCATGGTGGCCGTGCAGATGTTTCTCAACGGCCTCGAGCATTACCTGAAAAACTGACCCGACATGCCCGCCTGGATCGAATACTTTGCCGTCGCCATCTGCGCCATCACCGCCGTGCTGGCGGCCGAGGGGAAGCGCATGGACCTGTTTGGCGTGCTGGTGCTGGCCCTGGTGACGGCGGTGGGCGGCGGCACCATCCGTGACTTGTGCCTGGGGGTTCGACCGGTGTTCTGGGTCGAGCAGCCGCCGGTGGTGTGGACGGTGCTGATCGCTGCGACGGTCACCTTTGTGATTGTGCGGTTTGTGCATCTGCCGGGCAGGCTGCTGGCGGTGGCGGATGCCTTTGGCCTGGCCCTTTTTGGCATCGTGGGCACGGAGAAGGCCCTGGCCCATGGCGCGCCGGGGTTGGTGGCGGTGCTGCTGGGCATCGTCACCGGTGTGGCGGGCGGCATTTTGCGGGACGTGCTGCGCCGGGAAATCCCCTGGGTTTTCCAGGCGGAGGTCGAGCTTTATGCGACGGCCCTGTTTGCCGGCGCCCTGGCCTTTGTGCTTCTGAGGGAATGGCTGCCGCCTTCGGAGTCCCATCGTTACATCGGCATGGCGGTCATCCTGGCGATCCGGTTTGCGGCCATTCGCTGGAAACTGAGACTGCCCTCCTTTCAGACCCGGCGATGATGTTTTTCAGGGACACCGGTTGCCAGGGAAATTCGCATAGCTTTAATCCTCCCGCATGAATCGTGACGTCATTGAGGCCCAGGTGCGGGCCGTCCTGCCTCTGGACGGTAGTTTTGCCGTGTTCCTTGGCAACGAAGAGAAAACCTTTGTGATCTATGTGGACGAGGCCGTCGGCGCCGCCATCTCCATGTTCATGCGCGGGGTGTCCAAGGAACGACCGCTGACCCATGACCTCATGGCCTCCGTGCTGATGGCCTTTGGCGCCAAGGTGGACCGGGTCATCATCAACAATGTGGAAGGCACGGTCTTTTTCGCCCGGATCATCCTTTCTGCCGAGAACCAGCTCCATGCCAGGAAGGTCATCGAGCTGGATGCCAGGCCCAGCGACAGCCTGGCGATTGCTCTTCAGCAAAGCGCGCCCATTTTTGTGGCCAAGCACGTCTGGGACAGCGTGGAGGATGTGAGCGCGACCCTGGAGGAGATTGAAAAACGCAGTGCCGAACAGGCTTCAGCAGACTCTTCCCTGGGCGCCGGGGAGGAGATGGAGGATGAGAACGTGGAGGAGATCGACCCGGATGACCTGGACTTGGACGCCCTGCAGGGCCTTGATCTGGGTGAAGAAGGTGAGGACGAGGAGGGCCATGGGAAGGGTTACGACGATGGCTACGGCCGCCCTGACGACGATGATGACGAAGGGGAAGAGTGGAAAAAAGGCAACTGAAGGCGGCGGGCAGTCTTGCCTTCCGCATCATCCGCGCTTTTTTCGACCCCATGATTGTCACCCTGAACGGTTCCAAGCGTGAATTCCCCGAATCCATGCCCATGCCCGCGCTGCTGGAGGCGCTCGGTCTGGCTGGAAAACCGGTTGTGGTTGAGCAAAACCATGTGGCCCTGCTGCCCCGGGAGCTCAAGGAGGCGGTGGTGAAGGACGGCGACGTGCTTGAAGTGGTGCAGATCACCGCCGGAGGCTGATGTCATGCTCAAGAACGCAGCCATCCTGCTTCTGGCATCCGCCCTGGCTGCCCTTCTATGGCTTGATCTGCACAAGCCGGGGCCGCTGCCCCATGACATCGCGTCTCCGTTGAATCCTGTGGAGAAGCTGATTCAGGATCATGCAGGGCAGCCCGGATTTGCCGGTGCGGCCCTCGGATTCTGCCTCCTGGATCCTGATGGACGACTGGTGGCTAGCCAAAATCCGCACGTCGCACAGATCCCGGCTTCCAGCCTCAAGACCGTCACCACGGCCACCGCGCTGGAAAAATGGGGGCCGGACCACCGGATCGAGACGCGTTTGACGGCGACGGCGGAGATCCTGGACGGGGTGATCGCAGGGGATCTGGTCGTGGTGGGGGGCGGCGACCCCATGCTGTCACTGCAGGACCTGCGTGACTGGGCCGGACAGCTTCAAAAGCGAGGCTTGAAGCGTGTGACGGGCCGGGTTCTCGGGGACGGCAGGCTTTTCCCAGGAAGCATTTACGATGATTTTTGGAACTGGGGCGACATTGGCAACGGCTATGGCAGCCCGGTGAGTGGGCTGAACCTGGAGCACAATCGTTATGTCGTGGCTTTTCGTGCGGCTGAGCAGGTGGGCAGCCCGACGACCTTGCTGGGGATGGCGCCTGAGGTGCCGGGGGTGATCTGGACCAATGAGACGAAGACCGGTGCGATGGAATCCGGAGATGGAGTCGTGATCCATGGGGGGGAACGCACGGGTGTGCTGCATTTCCGCGGGACCGTGCCGCTGGGACAGTCTGCCTTTCAGGTAACGGGGGCGGTGCCGGATCCGGAACGGTATGCGGCGCATCACCTGAAACAGGCTCTTCTCGAAGCGGGCATCGAGGTGGCCGGGGCGGCGGAGGCCGTGAAGGATCGTGCTGCCGGGAAGGTGGAGTTGTTCAGGCACGCCTCCCCCCCGTTGAGGGACATCATCACCAGCATCCATGCGACCTCGGACAATCATGAAACCGAGTGCCTGTTCCGTCTGCTGGGCCTCAGGGAATCCAAGGCTGCGGAAGGGGTGATTCGTGAGCATTGGAAAGGGCGTGGTCTCGAATTCTCCGGCCTGCGGATGGAGGACGGTTGCGGGCTCGCCCGGGCGGACTTCATCACTCCCCACGACCTGGCGCGCCTGCAGTTTCTGGCCGGCGCCGGGCCGCAGGGCGCGGTTTACAAGGCGTCGCTGCTTCAACAAGGACCTCTGCGCTGGAAAGGCGGAGCGATGTCCGGGGTGCGTTCCGTCACGGGAATCATCACCACCTCCGCCGGGCGTGAGATGTGTTTCGCCCTGATGGTGAATCATTATGCGGACGCCGGGGCGGTGACCGCACTCAGGGCGGCGCTCGTCGAGCAAATCAGCCGCTGGTGAATCGTCCTGCGCTAGGGCTTCCGACCCTGCAGAAGCATCGATCCCATCCGATAGCCGGATTCCATGGTGCCAAGCGTCTGTTCCTGGTAGGTCGTGAGCGTCTTGATCTGTTCAGGTGAGAGAAAATTGGCGGCCTGCTGAAGAATCCGGGCATTGCTGGCACGCTGGAATTCAAGCAGGTTCTTGAGGTTGGCATCGGTCATTTGCGCCGGATTGCTCATGGCCCTGGCCAGCTGCGACTGCTCGGGAGTCGGGTTTTGGCGAACCTGGGCCATGAGGTCGATCAACTGGTCCTCCTGCTGGGTTGAAAGCGGCTGTCCAGAGGCGGTAAACAGGCTGCGGCCCATGGTTTCGAACTGGGTTCTCTCCGGCCGGGTGGTCTCGTACTTTTGAAAGGTTCCCCAGTCAGACTCATCGTTCAGGAAGCCGCGGATGGTCTCATCGTAGGCTTTCTTGTTCTTTTCGCCCTCGGCGATGATCTGGCTGCGCTGCTCAGGGGTCAGGTTGGAATCGAGCAGCCTCAGCCCAAGGTCAGCCTCCGTTTGGGCGCGTTCGACGAGCAGCTTCTTGAAGTGGGCCTTCTCCTCGTCGTTGAGCTTGAGGTATTCAAAGAGCCGGGCGTAGCCGGTTTCGACCTGAACCGCCTGCTGCTGGCCAAGCAGACCCCGCATGGCGGGGTTTTTCAACATTTCGCGCAAGGCACCGGCCGTCGTGGCCTGTGGGGATTTGGCGGCAGGGGGAGTTTCGATGACGGGTGCCGCCTGGGATGTGGGGGTGGGGGCGGGGGAAGAGGGCAGGCTGGCAGGCCGGGCGGCCAGATCGCGTCGAAGCTGGGAGATCGTCTGCCGGGCCTCCTTGAGCTCCGTCTCCAGTTTCGCCAGCCGGGGATCTGCCGGGGCTGGCGTGCCCAGGAGCCAGGCTAGGGAGATGAGGCTGACGAGAGTGGTAGCGGCAAAAATGAGGGTCAGAGCTTTCATGATCACGGGTTGGACCATCCTGTCATGAAAACCATTAAAAACACAAGGGATGAGGTCATGAGGCACCGTTCTGGGCAGAAATGCCGCTCCAAGGCCCACTTTTTTAACCTCCAGGCGAACAATTTGAAAAATTCCGGTTGCCTATTTATCATCTTGCCCCACTGTCGCGCCCCCCAGCCCCGGACTTTCCCCAAAGTCTGGCTGAAAACGAGTCTACCCAGGCTCTTTTTGCTATCGGAGCAGTGAACCGGAAAAACACTGTGCAACTCTGAAACTTCAGAGTGGGCACTTTGTCTCTCCCGTTCTCGGCCCGTCGAGGCTCCCATTTAACGGAACGGTTTTCCCTCACTCAGACAACATGCCCACCATCAATCAGCTCGTCAGGCACGGCCGCAAGGACAAGGCGGTGAAGTCGAAGTCGCCTGCGCTCGCGAACTGCCCTCAGCGCCGCGGTGTCTGCCTTCAGGTCATGACCCGCACCCCGAAGAAGCCGAACTCTGCTCTTCGTAAGGTCGCCAAGGTGCGTCTGACCAACGGCTACGAAGTCATCGCCTACATCGGCGGTGAGGGTCACAACCTCCAGGAGCACAGCATTGTGCTGGTCCGCGGCGGTCGAGTGAAAGACCTTCCGGGTGTTCGTTACCACATCGTTCGCGGAACTCTCGACTGCCTTGGCGTTGAGAAGCGTCGCCGCGGCCGTTCCAAATACGGTGCCAAGCGTCCGAAGCCGGGTGCTGCCGCCGCTCCTGCCAAGGGCAAGAAGTAATGCCGCTGGCGAATCAGAACTGACCTTTCTCAACCTTACCTCTTCGATTTTATGGCCCGCAGGAAACGCGTATATGACAAGAAAGTCATCAAGGACTCCCGCTATGACAGCGAGATCGTCGCCAGCCTCATCAGCCGCGTGATGCTGAGTGGCAAGAAGTCCGTTGCGGAGAACATCGTTTATTCCGCCATCGATCTCCTCAACGAGAAGACGGAAACCGTCGATCCGCTTGAGCTCTTCCACCGTGCGATCGACAATGCGAAGCCGAAGGTTGAGGTGAAGGCCCGCCGAGTGGGTGGCGCAACCTATCAGGTGCCGCTTGAGGTTTCCTCCGCCCGTTCCGAGTCCCTGGCCATGCGCTGGATTGTGGGTTATGCCCGCGGCCGCAAAGGTCAGCCGATGCACCGTGCGCTGGCCAATGAGCTCAAGGAAGCCTCCCAGGGCCAGGGTTCCTCCGTCCGCAAGCGCGATGACGTTCACAAGCAGGCTCAGGCCAACCGCGCCTTCGCCCACTTCCGCTTCTAATTCGCAGGAAGCCTTCCCTAACACGCTGTTTCGTCCCCTCCCTTTTACTATCCCCCATGTCCAACCCGAACTCTCCCAACCGCGAATTCCCCCTGGAGCGCACCCGTAACATCGGGATCTGCGCCCACATTGACGCGGGCAAGACGACCCTGACTGAGCGTATCCTTTTCTACACCGGCATGATCCACAAGATCGGCGAGGTGCATGATGGTGCCGCCACGACGGACTGGATGGAGCAGGAAAAAGAGCGTGGTATCACGATCACCTCCGCCGCTGTGACGGCCAAGTGGAAGCAGCTCAAAGAAGAGGGCATCTACAAGACTCGTGAGATGGAGGACATCCGGGTCAACATCATCGACACCCCTGGTCACGTGGACTTCACGGCCGAGGTGGAGCGTTCTCTGCGCGTCCTTGACGGGGCCATCTTCGTGCTTTGCGGCGTGGCCGGCGTGCAGCCGCAGTCTGAGACGGTTTACCGCCAGGCTGAAAAATACGGCGTTCCCCGTATTGCCTTCGTCAATAAGATGGACCGTACCGGCGCGAACTTTGAGCGCGTTGTTGAAGATGTCCGCACCAAGCTTGGCGCTCCTGCCTTCCCCATCCTGATCCCCATCGGCGCGGAAGACAATCTGATCGGCCAGATCGACGTGGTGAACCAGAAGGCGATCATCTATTCGGACGATGAAAAATTTGGTTCGAAGTACACGGTTCGCGCCCTTGAGGGTGAAGAAGTCACCAAGGCCAAGAAGGCTTACGAGGAACTTCTTGATGCCGTCTGCAGCGCTGATGAAGAACTGGGCATGATGTTCCTGGAAGAACAGCCCATCGGTCCCAAGGAACTCAAGGCCGGCCTTCGTCGTGCGGTGATTGCCAACAAGATCATCCCGATGGCTGGTGGTTCCGCCTTCAAGAACAAGGGCGTTCAGTACCTGATCGACGCCGTCATCGACTATCTTCCCGGCCCCCTCGACATCGAACCTCAGAAGGGTACCGTCGTTGATGAGCCTGAAAACATCGTCGAGGCCAAGCCTGACGACAGCGGCAAGTTCATCGCCCTGGGCTTCAAGCTCTGGTCTGACAAGTTCGGCCGCCTGGTTTTCTTCCGCGTTTATTCCGGCAAGATTTCCAAGGGTGACACCATCTACAATCCCCGCACACGCAAATCGGAGCGTGTCGGCCGCCTGATCCAGATTCAGGCCGCCGTCCACAAGGACATCGACACCTGCTACTCCGGTGACATCGCCGCCCTCGTGGGTGTCAAGGACGTCCGCACGGGTGACACCTTCTGCGACGAAAGCCTCGAAGTTCAGCTCGAGCCGCCAACCTTCCCCGAGCCGGTCATCAGCATGGCTGTTGAGCCCAAGACCAAGGGTGACCAGGAAAAAATGGGCAACGCTCTCCAGCGCCTGTCCGAAGAAGACCCCACTTTCTTCGTCAAAACCGATGAAGAAACCGGCCAGACCATCATCGCCGGCATGGGTGAGCTTCACCTTGAAATTCTTTGCGACCGTCTGAAGCGCGAGCACAAGGTCGAGACCAACACCGGCAAGCCTCAGATCGCCTATCGTGAGACCCTCACGAAAGAAGCCGACGGCGAAGGCAAGCTGGTCAAGCAGTCCGGTGGTCGCGGTCAGTATGGCCATGTTGTCATCAAGGTCCGCCCTGGCGAAAAGGGCTCGGGCATCGTGGTGGAAAACAAAGTCGTCGGCGGCACCATCCCGAAAGAGTTCATCAACCCGGCCAAGGCTGGATGCATCGAGGCGGCGCTGAACGGCATCATCGCCGGTTATCCGGTGATCGACATGCACATCGACCTGGTCGACGGTTCCAGCCACGAAGTGGACTCCAATGAAAACGCCTTCAAGATGGCCGGCATCTTCGCCGTCAAGGACGCCTTGAAGAAGGCCAAGTGCATCCTGCTTGAGCCGATCATGGCGGTCGAGTGCACCACGCCCGAAGATTATCAGGGCGACATCATGGGTGACCTTAACCGTCGTCGCGGCAAGATCCAGGGCATGGACAGCCGCGGAGCCACTGCCATCCTTCGCGCTGAAGTTCCCCTGGCCGAAATGTTCGGCTACTCCACCGCCATCCGCACCCTTTCCTCCGGCCGCGCCAGCTACTCCATGCAGCCCTCGCACTTCGAGCAGGTGCCTCAGCAGATCGTCGACCAGATCGTCGAGCAGCGCGGTGGTGGCAAAGCCTGATTCCCTTAGCATCAAGAAACCCTTTCACGACGGACACACGCCATGAACAATCAGAAAATCCGCATCCGCCTCCGCGCTTACGATTACCGCACGCTCGACAAGAGCACGGCGGACATCGTGGAGACCGCCAAGCGCACGGGCGCCAAGGTCGCCGGCCCGATCCCGCTTCCGACCCGCATCGAGAAGTTCACCGTGAACCGCTCCCCCCACGTGGACAAGAAGTCCATGGACCAGTTCGAGATCCGCACCCACAAGCGCCTGCTCGACATCGTCGACCCCACCTCCCGCACCGTGGACGAGCTGAAGAAGCTCAACCTCCCTTCCGGCGTGGACATCACGATCAAGATCTAACCCTCACCCACTGACCTCAAAGGAGGACACCCACCATGGCACTCGGCTTGATTGGAAAAAAACTTGGAATGACAAAGGTGTACACCGACAAAGGTGAGGCGATTGCCGTCACTGTTGTCGATGTCTCCGGCAACAAGGTCATCCAGGTGAAGCAGAAGTCCGGCAAAGATGGCTACAGCGCCATCCAGGTCGGTTACGGCGAGCAGAAGGAGTTTCGCGTCAGCAAGCCCCTACTCGGCCACTTCAAGAAGCACGGCTCCGCCCCGAAGCGCGTCGTGAAGGAATTTCGGTTCACCTCCGATGACCAGCTTCCTGCTGCGGAAACCGAGCTCAAGGCCGACATTTTCTCCGCCGGCCAGTGGGTCGACGTGATCGGGACCACCAAGGGCAAGGGTTTCCAGGGCGTCGTCAAGCGCTGGAACTTCAGCGGCCAGCCCGCCACCCACGGTCACATGATGCATCGCCGTCCGGGTTCCATCGGCTGCCGTCTCACCCCTGGTCTCGTTTGGAAGAATCAGAAGATGCCTGGTCACGACGGCGTTGAGCGCGTCACGACTCAGAATCTCAAAGTCATCCAGAGCCGTCCTGAAGACGGAGTGCTGCTCATCAGCGGCGCCATCCCCGGCAACAAGGGCAGCATCGTCGTGGTGCGCCCCGCCAAGAAAAAACCCGCCCCTGCGGCCAAGTAACCTGAGGAGGAATTCGAATCATGTCCGCTACTGTTCTTTCCATCGACGCCGCGAAGCAGGCGAACCTGAACCTTGTGGAAGGCCACAAGGGCAAGCAGGCTCTCCATGAAACTGTCGTGGCCTACCGCGCCAACCGCCGCCAGGGCAACGCTCACACCAAGAACCGCTCCGAAGTGGCCGGTTCTGGCAAGAAGCTCTGGAACCAGAAGGGCACCGGCAACGCCCGTATGGGTTCCAAGCGCTCCCCCATCTGGAGTGGTGGTGGTGTCGTCTTCGGTCCCCGCAACACGACCGTCTGGGCCAAGAAGACCACGAAGGCCACCCGCAAGCTTGCCCTTCGCACCGCTCTCACCGCCCGCATCAATGATGGTGCTGTCGCCACGATCCCCGGCCTTTCCGTCGCCGACGGCAAGACCAAGAGCTTCGTGAGCGCCGTCAAGGGCCTGACCAAGGCTGAAAAGCTGCTGGTCATCGGTTCCTTCGATGAAAACACCTTCCGTTCCGCCCGCAACGTGCAGAGCGTCCAGCTCATCTCCGCTGAAGACGTGAACGCTGAGCAGCTCCTGAACTTCCCCCAGGTGCTTGTCACGACTGAAGCCCTCACAACCCTTGCCCGGAGGACCGCCTGATATGATCCAAGACCCTCATTCCGTGATCCAATCCATCCGCCTGAGCGAGAAGGCCACCCGCCTCGGTGAAGAGAACAACGAGTACGTGTTCATCGTCAACCGGAACGCCAACAAGCTTCAGATCAAGGCTGCCATCGAAAAGCACTTCGGCAAGAAGGTCGCCGCCGTCCGCACTTCCATCTTTGATGGCAAGGCCCGTCGTGAACGCCGCGCTGACGCCGGCCGCACGAACCACTACAAGAAGGCCGTCGTCCGCCTGAAGGATGGCGAGCGTCTCGACCTTGTGTAATCCCTTTTAACCCCGGTTCCGAACCCTTAACCAGTAGGACTACCAGCCATGGCGCTGAAAACTTTCAAGCCCAACACCCCATCGAACCGCTACAAGGAGTGGAACTCCTTCGAGGAGATCACCAAGGACAAGCCGGATCGCAGCCTGACCGTTGCCCTTCGCAAGTCCGGTGGCCGCAACAACACGGGTCGCATCACCTGCCGTCACATCGGCGGTGGAGCCGTCCGCCGTTACCGCCTCATTGACTTCAAGCGTGAACGCCGTGATGAGGTCGCCAAGGTCGTCGCCATCGAGTACGATCCGAATCGTTCCGCACGCATCGCCTTGATCGAATACAAGGACGGACAGCGCTCCTACATCCTCGCCCCGGCCACCCTGAATGTGGGTGCTTCCGTGATGGCGGGCGAAAAGGCC
This sequence comes from uncultured Prosthecobacter sp., assembly GCA_964642905.1. GTDB lineage: Bacteria > Verrucomicrobiota > Verrucomicrobiia > Verrucomicrobiales > Verrucomicrobiaceae > Prosthecobacter. The sequence continues at coordinate 2,741 of CAZXPU010000041.1, read as the reverse complement.
GCTCCCGAAGTGGGCAATGCGCTTCCTCTGCGCAAGATCCCCCTGGGCACCAGCATCCACAATGTGGAGCTCGTCCGCGGCCAGGGTGGCGTCGCCGCCCGCGCTGCCGGCCAGGCCGCCATTCTCTCCAACCGTGAGGGTGAGTACGCCCTGGTGCGCATGCCCTCCGGTGAAGTTCGCAAAGTTCACTCCGAGTGCTATGCCACCGTCGGTGCCGTCGGCAACAGCGAGCACATGAACGTGGTCTCCGGCAAGGCTGGACGCACCCGTTGGAAGGGCACCCGCCCGACCGTTCGCGGCATGTGCATGAACCCGATCGACCACCCCAACGGTGGTGGTGAAGGCCGATCCAAATCCGGTGGTGGTCGTCAGCACCTTCTCAGCCCCTGGGGCCATGCGAAGGGCGAGAAGACCCGCAACAAGAAGAAGGCCACGAACAAGCTCATCGTGCAGACCCGTCACGCCAAGAAGTAATCCAGCCCTGCTTTTCCTGACTCATGCCACGCTCCCTCAAAAAAGGCCCCTTCGTCCAGCAGGCTCTGCTCGAGAAGGTGGACAAGATGAACGATTCCAAAGGCCCCAAGCGTCCCATCAAAACGTGGGCACGGTCCTCCATGATCACCCCTGACCTCGTCGGCCACACCTTCCTCGTCCACAACGGCAAGGATTTCGTGAGCGTCTATGTCACGGAAAACATGGTCGGTCACCGTCTTGGTGAGTTTGCCCTGACCCGTATTTTCAAGGGCCACGGTGCTCATACGGTCAAGGCCGCCAAGTAATCCTGCGCCTCACGCTCCTGACCTGCATCTGCAAACGATGAAACTCTCTCTCGCCAGCCTCTTCAAACCAGCCGCACTGCTGTTCGCAGTGTGGGTGGTTGCGGGTGCGCAGGCGCAGACTTCGTTTGAGCTTCAGGAGTTGAACACGACTTTGCAGGTCGCGGCCCAGAAGATTCAGGCCCTTGAGACCCAGATTGCCGCCTCCAAGGACAAAAACGACGCTCTTGCCCAAAGCGCGGCCGCCTCGAACCAGGAGGCGCTTGAACTGAAGGAACGTTATGAGCGCCTTCGCGGCCTTCTTGAAGGGCTGGGCATTGCTGCGCTGGAAAACAATCGTGAGCAGACACAGGACCGTCTGCTTTCCGCTCTGAGTGACCTCCGCATTTCCGAAGCTTCCCGTCAGAAGCTGGCTGACAGCCTGATGGAGCTGGCCGAGGCATCCCTGGCTTTTGCCAAAACTGTCCAGGCTCCCGATGCCGTCACGGGTGATCGTCTGCAGAAGGCTCTGGTCAAGGCCGAGTCCACTCTTGCCGGGGCCGCCAGCCGTGCAGCCGAAGATCCCTCCACCCCGGCTGTCGATCTGCAGGACGCCCGCATCGTCAGCCTTAAAAATGAACTTGGCATTGCCGTCATCGGAGTCGGCTCCCGTGATGGCGTGAAGCCTGGCATGCCTTTTGAAATTTTCCGCGAAGACAAACCCATCGCGAAAGTTCTCGTCACCGAAGTCCGCACCTCTGTCAGCGGCGCGGTGGTGCAGGAACTGGCCTCCGCCACCGACCCTGTCCGGGTGGGTGACCGCGCCAAAATAGCCGTCAACCGTTGATCCACACCTGTTTTATGGAAGTTCGCTCCACCTACAAATACGCCCGCATCTCCTCCCAGAAGGCGCGCCAGGTCACCCGTGCCATCACCGGCATGCCTGTCTCCCAGGCGCTCAGCGTGCTCGATTTCACCCCGAAAAAAGCAGCACTGCTTGTCAGCAAGGTGCTTCGCAGCGCCATTGCCAACGCCACCAACAATCATGAGCTCGACGCCGAGGAAATGATCGTTGCCAGCGCCGTGGCCACCCCCGGCCCCTCCCTCAAGCGCATCATGCCCCGCGCACGCGGCTCCGCCTCGTCGATCAAGAAGCGCATGACTCACATCACCGTCGTGCTTGGCAACAAGCCTGAAGAACCCGCCAAGGCTGAAAAGCCCGCCAAAAAGTCGAAGTCCAAGGCTTCCGCCGAATAATCACCCTCACACCACGCACCTCCATGGGACAGAAAGTTAATCCGATCGGCTTCCGCCTCGCAGTCACCAAAGACTGGCGCTCCAAGTGGTTTGCCACTGGCAAGGAGTTTTCCGACTCTCTGCACAGTGACATCGCCATCCGCAACTACCTCAAGGAGAAGCTGAACGGCGCCGCGCTTGCCAAGATCGTCATCGAGCGCGCCTGGAACCAGGTCCGTGTCACGCTGCACACCGCCCGTCCGGGTCTGGTGATCGGCCGCAAGGGTCAGGAAATCGAGGTGATGAGCCAGAAGATTTCCGAAATGTGCGGTGGCAAGCAGGTGAAAATCGACATCTTTGAGATCAAGCAGCCGGAGATTGACGCGCAGCTCGTGGCTGAAGGCGTTGCCGTTCAGCTTGAGCGTCGTATTTCTTTCCGCCGTGCCATGAAGCGCTCCGTGCAGACGGCCATGGACCTCGGTGCTGATGGCATTCGTATCCGTGTCGCCGGCCGCCTCGGCGGTGCCGACATCGCCCGTGCCGAATGGTATCGCCAGGGCAAGGTGCCTCTTCAGACTCTGCGCATCCCGATCGACTACGGTTTCTATGAAGCCAAGACCGTGTACGGCATCATTGGCGTCAAGGTCTGGCTGAACCGCGGCACTGCGGGCGAAGGCATGACGCCGCGTCCGCAGGGCGAGCGCCGCCCGCGCCGTGATCGCGATGACCGTGGCGGAGCAGGTGGTGCCG
>CAZXPU010000040.1:33397-41791 GCA_964642905.1 uncultured Prosthecobacter sp. | reverse complement strand
GTCCTTCTTGTCCGCCGTCTTCAAGCCGAGGCGCCGGGCTTCGTCACGCAGTTCCGGTTTCAACAGATGCCCGATGGGAAACAGGGCGATGCGCGCCTGCTCGGCCCGCATCATGGCCAGGAAATAGGTCTGGTCCTTGTTGGGGTCCACACCGCGCAGGATGCCCTGCTGGCCGGACTTGCGGGCGTAATGGCCGGTGGCGATGGCCTCGAAGCCGCGCTCCTTCGCCCAGTCCCAGAGCACGCCGAACTTCATCTCGCGGTTGCACATCACGTCCGGGTTCGGTGTGATGCCGCTTTCGTAGCCCTCCAGCAGGTATTTCACCACCCGCTCGCGATATTCCCGCATGAGGTTCACGACCTCAAACTCGATGCCGAGCTGCTCGGCCACGGCGCGGGCGTCGGTGATGTCCTCCTCCCACGGACAGTGGCCGAGGATGCCCTCCTCGTTGATCCAGTTCTTCATGTAGGCCCCGGTCACCTCATGACCTTCGCGGACCAGCAGGGCCGTGGCCAGACTGCTGTCCACGCCTCCGGACATGGCGGCCAGGATCTTCATCGTCGCACAGGATTGAACTTAGAAGCGGAAGCCCTTGGGCAGCTTCGGCTTGCCGCCGCCACCGCCAGGATTGAGCTTGCGCAGCAGTTTCGACTTCGGCGCGCCGCCCTTCATCATGCCAGGCAGGCCGCCCATCCCGGGGAGACCGCCCATGCCGGGCATTCCGCCAGGACCGCCGCCGCCCATCATGCCGCCGGCCAGCGCCGCCATCATGCCCTTGTTGCCCATCAGCTTGCGCATCATTTCATACTGCTGCACAAGCTGGTTCACCTCCATGACCGGACGTCCGGCGCCGCCGGCGATGCGCTTGCGGCGGCTGCCGTTGAGGACGTCCGGATTGGAACGCTCCTTCGGGGTCATGGAAAGGATGATGGCCTCGGTGTGCTTCAGCTTCTTGTCATCGACGCCGGGCATGTTCTTCAGCGCGCCCATGCCGGGCAGCATGCCAAGGATGCCCTCGAGCGGCCCCAGACGCTTCATGAACTTGAGCTGCTTGAGGAAGTCGTTGAAGTCGAACTTGTTCTCCTCGAAGCGGCGCATCATGCTCATCGCCTCCTTCTCGTCGATCTCCTCCGCGGCCTTCTCGACAAGGCTGACGACGTCGCCCATGCCCAGAATGCGCTGAGCCATGCGGTCGGGGTGGAAGACCTCGAGCTGATCGACCTTCTCGCCCACGCCCAGGAACTTCACCGGGCAGCCGGTCACCTGGCGCATGGAGAGCAGCGCGCCGCCGCGCGCGTCGCCGTCCAGCTTGGTCATGACGAGGCCGGTGATGGTCACGGTTTCGTGGAACTTCGCCGCCACGCTCACCGCCTGCTGGCCGGTCGCCGCATCGGCAACCAAAAGCGTTTCATCGGGACGCACGAGGTCCCGCACCTGGCGGAGCTCGGCAAGCAGCTCGTCATCCACCTCCTGTCGGCCGGCGGTGTCGAAGATCGCCACGCCACCGCCCTGCTCCTCCAGCCACTTCAGCGCCGCGCGGGTCGCCCTCACCGGATCGGTCTCACCCTGGGCAGGCACGCAGACCGGCACGCCGAGCTGCTGGCCGAGGACCTGGAGCTGGGTGATGGCAGCAGGACGGTAGAGGTCAAGCGCGATGAGCAGCGGCCGCCTGCCCTGCTTCTTCAGCCAGGAGGCCAGCTTGGCGGAGGTGGTGGTCTTGCCCGCGCCGTTCAGGCCGACCATGAGGATGCGCTGGGTCGGCGCCGGGTTCAGCTCCGTGGCGTCGCTGCCCAGGATCTTGGTCAGCTCGTCATGGAAGATTTTGACGATCATCTGGCCGGGGCTGACGGTGCGCAGCACCTCCTCGCCCAGGGCGCGCTGCTTCACGGCCTCGATCAGGTCCTTGGTGACCTTGAAGTCCACGTCGGCCTCCAGCAGGGCCATGCGGATGTCCTTCATCGCGTCGGCGACGTTGGATTCGCTGATCTTGCCGAGCCCGCGCAGCTTGCGGAAGGCGTCTTCGAGTTTTTCGGTGAGGAGCGAGAACATAGGGGGACGTGGCTGAATGGTTAGGCGGCGGCGACGGGCGGGCAGAAGTTCAGCAGCTCGATCTCGAAGGCATGCTTCTTCTCGGGCTGGACCTCGACCACGCTGATGCTGCCGTAATCAATGTTGAAATGGGCCATGTGGCGCAGCGGCTGGCCGAGCATCAGGGCCAGGATGACGCGGATGATGCCGCCATGGCAGAAGACGGCCACGCGCCGGTGCGGGTTGTCGTGAAGGATCTTCTGAAGCGCGGGCTGGACCCGATGCTCCAGCTCGGCGGCGGACTCCCCGTTCGGGATGCCGCTGGCCTCGATGATCTCCAGCCAGTCAAAGGCGCTGACGCCGAAATGTTCCTGAACGCCCTCCCAGCGGTAGCCGGTCCAGTCGCCAAAATCGACCTCGCGCAACGCGGGGATGTTCACCGGCTTCAGCCCCAGCCGCTCCGAAAGCGGGGCCAGGGTCTGCTGCACGCGCTTCAGCGGGCTGGCGTAGATGGCGTCCAGAGGGGTGTCCTTGAGCCATGCCGAGGCAGCCTGCGCCTGGCTCATCCCCAGCGGGGACAGGCCCATGTCAATGCGACAGCCGCCAAAGACCTTGTGATAGCGCTCCTCGACCTCGCCGTGACGGATGAGGTAGAGCTGGGTCGGGTGGTTGGGCAGGTGCAGTTTCAAGACCTCCCTGCCATGACACGAAAGCCGCCCCGGGGCAAGGGCCTAGACGACCTCCACGCAGATGGCGGTGCAGTTGTCCCGGCCCGACTCCGACACGGCGTGCTCGACGACCTTGAAGGCCCGGGGCTTGTCATCCGCGGGCGCCCGCAGGTGCTCCTCCACCCGGAAATCCCACAGGGCGTCCGTAATGCCGTCGGAGCAGAGCAGGAAGCGGTCGCCGGGCTGATGGCGCACGCTGCCGATGTGTGGACGCACAATTTGTTGCCCGGCGCCGAGCGCCTGGTCGAGCCGGTTGCGGCCCGGATGGGTGCGAGCCTCGCGTTCGTTGAGCTTCCCCTGGCGGCGCAGCCAGCCGACATGCGTGTGGTCCTCGGTGATCTGCACCAGCTTGCCGCCCTGCGGCAGGTAGTAGATCCGGCTGTCGCCGACGTGGGCGAAATGCATGACCTCCGGCGTGAAGCAGGCCAGGCTCAGCGTCGCGCCCATGCCGTGGCATTCAGCATACACCCGGCCCATCTTGGAGATCTCCTCATGCACCTTCAGGCAGATCTCCTCCAGCACGTCGCCAAAGCCGGAGCTCAGGCCCTGGGCGGCCAGCTTGTAGCTGCGCGGCATCAGGCGCATCACCTGCTGCACGACCATCCGGCTGGCAAACTCGCCCGACTTCGCCCCGCCCATGCCGTCGCTGACGGCAAAGACAAAGTCCCCCGCCTGCATCGAGGACTCGCCGATCTTGCCCAGGTAACGCACCTCGTTGGCATCGTAGGTGAGCGCGAGGAAGGAATCTTCGTTGTTCTGGCGGAACCGGCCCACATGGGTCATGCCGGACCAGATCAGCCGGGGCACGGCGGCGGTTTCAGGTGAATCAGGGTTGGAGGGAGTCACGTCAGGAGACGACACCTTGGCAAAGAAACCCGCCGGGGCGCAAGCGCGCAGATGCGAGACCTGCACGGCAGCCCCGGCCGTGCGGGTTACCACAAGTCAGATTGGAACCATGGTCCGGCATCATGACAGAACACCCTGGGGAGCGTGGTGTTTGACGTAAAAGCGGTCGTCAGAAAGACGGGGAATGAATGCCCAATGTCCAGGGGACAATGACCAGGGAATGCCCCAAGGCTCAGATATCAAGGCTGAATGACAAGGTTCCCCCACACGATCACGAACTGAAGCCCCACTGAACCTTCGCGCCTTGGGTCATTCCTTGGTCATTGGGATTCGGTCATTGGACATTCCTGCTTTTGTTTCGCCAGCACCAGACGCCCTCCGCATCGCATGACCTCACACTTCTGGCCCAGCCTTTCACAAGAGGCGGTGAACTCGGCGGGGGACTCGGTGTTGAAGGTGAACATGTCGTAATGGCAGGGCACCACCAGGCGCGCTCCGCAGGCCCGGGCCAGGGCGGCCGCCTCGGTGCCGTTGAGATTGCCGGCGACACGGCGCTCCGGCTTGTTGCCATTGATCGGCAGCATCATCAGGTCGCAGGCAGCGGGCTGAAGCGCGGGCACCAAGCCCTCATGCCAGAGGGTGTCGCCGCTGTGATAGACGCTGAATCCGCCGCGCTGGATCAGGAAGCCCAGGTAATGGCAGCGGCCCTGCTCATCGCGTTTCAGGTCATTGTGCGCGGCGGCGATGCCGGTGATGCGCCAGCCATGAAGGTCGAGCACCTCCCCGGCGTCCAGACCTTGCAGCGTCAGCGGCGCATCGCCCAGCCGGCTGTGGGCCTCGTCCAGGATCGGATGCGGCAGCACCAGGGTGAAGCCGGGATTGGAGGCCGCCAGCGGCACCAAGGTCGCGGCGTCGAGATGATCCGTGTGAAGGTGGCTCGCAGTCACCAGGCGGATGCCCGTCAGCTCACCGGGCTCCAGGCAGCGCTCGGTCATGCGGACGTGCGGCTTGTCCGTGGCGGCATACTTCAGCGTCAGCGAGTCGGACAGGTAAGGGTCGAGGAGAAGCCTGGCCCCGGCCTGCTGCAGGAGAAAGCCGCTCTGCCCCAGCCACCAGACATGCAGGCGCGGATCGGCGGGGTCCACCGAACGGACGTCGGCCAGCAGTTCCTCTCCTTTTTGTTGGGCGGCGATCATGCGGCTTCAGAGCGACTCCCGCACGATCTCCACCCCGGCCACCAGGCTGGCGAGCTTCTGCTTCGCGGCCCAGCGCGCCGTCTGGCTCAGACCGCAGTCGGGCGCAAACACCAGCCGGTCCGCCGGGGCATGCCGCAGGCAGGCGCGCACCGCGTCGGCCACCTGCTGCGGGGTCTCGATGTGGTAGCTCTTCACGTCAATCACGCCCACCGCCACGTCCGTTCGCTTCGCGATCTCGCCAATGACCTCCAGCTCTGCATACTCGCGGTTCGCCATCTCGACGTGCACCTCGTCACAATGCAGGTCGAGGAAGGCCGGGAACAGCGGCGCGTAACGTCGCCAGCCCACGGGATGCCCCTTGAAGTTGCCGAAGCAGAGGTGCGTGCAGAGCCGGGTGCGGCCGCGCGCCGGCTCGACGGTGCGATTGAAGATGTCCACAAAGCGGCGGGTGTCCTCCCGGTAGCCGTAGCAGCTCATGCTCGGCTCATCGACGCAGATCTCCTGGGCTCCGGCGGCGACGAGGTCGGCGATCTCCTGGCGCACGATGGGCAGCAGCGCCTCGGTGATGGCGTAGCGGTCGGAATACTGGGCGTTGGGCGCGAGGCGGCCGCTGAGGGTGAAGGGGCCGGGCACGCTGACCTTGAGCGTCTTCCCGCAGCCGCCCGCCAGACGCTGGAGGCGCTTGAACTCCTCGACGGCACCGAGGCCGCGCGGCGCGCGCAGTTCACCGACAATCGCATGCTTGCCGCGCTGATCGTGCGCCGGGGGGCCGAAGCGTCGCGGACTGGCCGGCTCCAGGGCGATGCCCTCGATGAATCCGTAAAACGACAGGTTGAAGTCAAAGCGCGTCTGCTCGCCGTCGGTGATCACGTCCAGGCCGGAGGCAAGCTGGTCCTGAATGGCGACCATGGCCGCATCGTCCTGCATTTCCGCCACATCCGCACTGCCAAAGCGGTCGAGATGACCAGTGGCAAACTCCAGCCAGCCAGGGAACGGATAGCTGCCGATGACGGTGGTGCGAAGAGGACGGGACTTCATGAGAACAAGGCTAGGCCATGGCTCATCCACCCGTCAAACCCATGCCGCAAACTGCAATTCAGGCGGCTGGAAAATGCCAGAGCTGCTCGGTCCGGCTGCAGGCTGCTACACAGGGCCGCCTAACCACGTATGACTCCGACCATGCGTTTTCTGCTTCTGTTCGCCTGCCTCTGTCCTCCCGCCTTCGCCCTCAGCCTTGCCGAGGCGGAGAAGATCGCACCGGTGCCGGGGCTCGCCCGTCATGGAGGCGCGGTCTTTGCCGACCTGAACGAGGACGGCCACGAGGACCTGATGGTTTCCAACAAAGAAGGTTATGCCGTTTATCTCTTCAACCCCACCGAAAAGAAGAACGTCCAGTGGGACCGCGGCTGGTCCAACGTCCTGCGTGAAGGCCGGCCCGGCGATGCCAACAGCCTGCCCGACCTGACCGGCGCCCGCTTCAAGGACGGCGTGCTCACCACCGCCGACGGCCGCACCCGCCTGCGCCGCGAGGATCTGCTGCGCGTTCCCGGCCCCGCCCCGCTGCCGCCCGCCGAGGCGCTGAAGTCGATGAAGGTGAAGCCGGGCTGGAAGATCGATCTCATCGCCCATGAACCCCTCGTCCAGGATCCAGTCTTCATCGACTGGGATGAACAAGGCCGCGCCTGGGTCGTCGAGATGGGCGACTATCCCTTCGCGCCCGGCGAGAAGACCAACGACGGCAAGGTCGGCCAGGACAAGGTCTCCGAACTCCAGGCCGGCCGCGTCAAGATCCTCACCGACACCGACGGCGACGGCCGCTATGACAAGGCCGCGCTGTTTCTCGACGGCCTGCGTCACCCGACCGGGCTCGCCTGCTGGAAGGGCGGCGTTTTCATCTCCGCCATCCCCGACATCTTCTACGCGAAGGACAACGACGGCGATGGACGCTGTGATGAACGCGAGTCCTGGTTCAGCGGCTTCACCGCCGGCAATCCGCAGCATCTCGTCAACGGCTTCTGCTGGGGCCTCGACGGCTGGCTCTACGGCGCCAACGGGGACAGCGGCGGCGATGTCGTCGTGGTGAAGACCGGCGAGAAGATCAAGCTCGGCACCAACGACTTCCGCTTCCATCCCGTCACCGGCAAGTTCGAGCTGGAGGCCGGACGCTCCCAGTATGGCAAGTGGCGCGATGACTTCGGCAACTGGTTTGGCAACAACAACAGCACCATCGGCTGGCATTACTTCTTGCCCATGCGCTGGCTGGAGAAGCATCCCGACCGCGTGACGGCGAAGCTGCGCGAGGTCACCAACAACGACAAGACGGTGCACACCCTCAGCCCGCCCATCCGTCGTTTCAACTGGGCCAGCGCCACCAACACCCTCACCTCCGGCTGCTCGCCCATGCCCTGGTTTGACGGCGCACATCACACGCTGCTCATCTGCGAACCCGCGAACAACCTCGTGCATCGCGAGGTGCTGGATCACCGCAGGCTGCCCATTTCCAGCCACCGCCATCCCGACGATGCCGGCGATGAATTCCTGGCCAGCACCGACAACTGGTCGAGACCCTCCATGGCCCGCCCCGGGCCGGACGGAGCCATCTATGTGGTGGACATGTACCGCCTCGTGCTGGAGCACCCCGAATGGATCCCTGCCGACATCGCCAAGGGCCTTGACCTGCGCGGCGGCGAGGACAAGGGGCGCATCTACCGCCTCAGCGGCCCGGGCACCACGACCAGCGAAGTCGCGCTGCTCAAGGATCCCGTGCGCGCCCTGCGCTCCAGCCATCGCTGGACTCGCGACACCGCCCAGCGCCTGCTGTTGGAGCGGCAGGACAAGGCGGCGGTTCCGGCACTGATGGAAACCGTCAACAACACCCAACAGGCGCTGGCCACACGCCTGCAGTCCGCCTGGACGGCCGCCCTTCTGGATGATTCCCGGCACCCCGATCTGCTGGCTCTTCTGAAGCAAGGCTTTCCGCAAGTCCGGGGCGCGGCCCTGGTCGCCGCAGGCAGTGATGACATTCATCCTGATGAACTCGCCTCCTGGTTTCCCAATGCCGGCACAACCAAGCCCGCAGTCCAGGCACCGGCCATCACGAACAACAATGCCGACCGCCAGAAGGTCGTGAAAAAATATGTCGCCGAGGTCGCGCAGCTGAAGGGCGACGCCAGGCGCGGCGAACAAGTTTTTGTAAAAGCCTGCATCGCCTGCCACAAGCTCGGCAGCCAGGGCGTCGAGGTCGGCCCGGACCTGGCCACCATCGCCAGCAAGCCTGCCGATCAGATCCTGGAGGCCATCCTGGATCCCAACCGCGCCGTGGAGTTGCGCAACGCCTCCACCCAGATCACCCGCACCGACGGCTCGATCATGCTCGGCCTGCTCAGCTCGGAAACGCCCTCGAGCATCAACCTGCGCCTGCCCGGCGGCGTCGATGTGCCGGTGCCGCGCAGCCAGGTCAAGAACATCAAGACTCTCACCACCTCGCTCATGCCCGATGGTTTCGAAAGCCTGCTGACGCCCCAGGACGCCGCCGACCTGCTGGCGCGCATCACAGGAAGATGAACCATGCCGGACTGGATGTCCCGGACGCCTCG